>VRUH01000086.1:6165-10834 GCA_019456185.1 Candidatus Glassbacteria bacterium
CCGAGCCGGGGGAGAAATTCAGCCGGCCGTTGATCTGCTGCAGGCGGAGGTTGATCGCCGAGATAACACCGGCACCGCCCGAGACCGTAAGCACTCCTTCCAGTTGCGGATTTGACGCCGATCCGCTCAGTTTGACATCGCCGTTGAGTTTTCCCTCCGTGATCGGCAAAGCCAGGCTGCGGATCGAGGTAAGCGGCAGGTTTTTCAGGCTGGCCTGGATGGCGACCGGTTCGTGCCCCCAGCTGGCGCTGTCGGCATAGCTGCCGATCAGCTCGAACGGCAGACTGCCGCTGAGCGTGCTGCGCGTGCTGTCAGCCATCATCATCAGCCTGTCGATCAACAGCCGGTTGTTTTCGAGATGAGCCTCGGTTTCAACCCGGTCCATCCGTAAAGCCGCCAGTTCGAGGCTGTCGACCGATGCGCGAAGGCTGCCCCTGGGACTGAACAGTTCGCCGGAAAGCGAAAGCTGGCCGGTGAGTCGGCCCGCCATCGGCGGCTGGTTCTCGATAAACGCAGGCATCCGGGCCAAGTCGATTCCGGTGAATGCGACATCGGCCCTGCCCCATTCAATACCCGCGTAACTGGCCGAACCCGACACGATTCCCCCCAGGGTGCTTATTTCAGCGGCCGGGACCTCGATTGTATCCCCGCTGAAGAATACCTCGAGTTCGGCCGTGGAGGACGCGACCCGTCCGAGGAACGAGGCGGTGAGGGAATCCAGGGTCATCGTTGCATATTTTCCGCGCCTGGCCGGATTTTCCGCCGCATGGTATGTCCCTTCGGCGTAGAGCGAAATGCTGCTGTCAACCGTGAGTACCAGCGGATTGAAATTGAAAGTGACCGTGTCGGGAATCGTCCCGACAATCAACAGGCTGTCCCATTGCCGGCCGAAAAACTCAAGTTCACTGAAATTCAGATTCACCTCGCCGCTCAGGCTGTCCAGCATGTTCTGCAGGCGGCAGTCGCCTTCAAGGCCGGCGAACATCAGTTGCCTGTACGAACCATCGCTTACGGTGAACGAGCCTTTCAGCTGGGGGTCGCCGAGATAGCCGGTGAGCGTACCGCTGAAATCCCCGGTTCCGCTCAGGGAATCAAGCGGGAGATAGCGTTCGACCAGTTCCAGGGGCATCTGCTCCACAATCACGAACAGGAACAGTTCCCAGGCGTCCACATCGCCGATAGCGGTGGCCGCGGCCGGACCGGAGTTGAGGGCGAACCTGTCGATCCGCACTTTGTAATCGGCGTAATTGAATGCGGCCCCCGCCGAGTCGATCCGGAAACCCTCGAAATCACCCCAGGCCTCCAGCGCCTCTCCGTTGAGAGTCATTGTCTCCGGGTTGAACCCCTGACCGCTGAGCACGAAGCTGCCGTTTATCCTGCCGTCGAGTCTCTCCAGGGGTCCGATCCCGAGTTTGGCGATATCCACATCCCTGACTTCGGCGTGCGCGGTGTATCCCTCGTCCTCGCCGCCGAACCGGAATGTCACCTCGGCGTCCATAACCCGGCCGCCCCAGGTATTCAGGGAAATTTTATCGAACGTAAGTCTGCCGGAATCGTAGAGCAGCCGGCAGGACACGTCGCGCGTCGGATAGCCGAACAGATCTCCGCTCTCCATGGCGATATCGCATTCGACGGTGGTTGAATCGAACGTACCGGCAATCAGGGCGGAGACCCGGGTCGTACCTTCAAGGTAGTCGTCCAGGCCGAGTTGGGGCGGGAGATGGTCGAGTTCCAGTCTGCCGGGGGATATCGCAAAGTGAAAATCGCGTTCGCCGAAATCGATATACCCGTCGCCGGTGAGACCTGAGGCGCCCTTGACCATGTGGGCGTTTCTCATCCCCAGAAGCTTGCCCTTGATCGTGTAGATGCCTGTCACTTTTACGCTGCCCAGCGACCAGTATGACGTGGTCAGCGAGGAGCCGTGGACCTCGATCACGTTCTCGCCGGCGATCCGGGTGAACGAGCAGTCCAGGTAGTTGACGTGGTTGTTGATTGGTTTGCTGTCGATATCGACCAGCTTGATCTGTATGTCCTGCAGAAGGCAGGCCCCGATCCTCACGCTGGTCCCGTCGCCGCCCTTACCGTCGCCAGGCTTGAAAATACGCTCGATATTCGACGGCCCCTCGCCGTCAAGCTCCCGGTGGATCCAGACTCGGCCGCCGTAAAGCTCGACCGCCGACAGGTTGACCCCGCCGCGGCCGATCAGGTGCAGGGGGTCGAGCTTGACCTCGGCGCGCTTGCAGCTCAGGAACAGGCTGTCCTCAACAAACGGATCGTGGATCTTGAGGTCGTGGAAGATGAAATGGCCAAGGTTCACTGTTTCAAGGCTGGAGAAAGTTACCTCAACCGCGAACAGGCGTTTGGTCTGCAGCTTTACGTAGTGGCTGAAGAGCATCAGCACCTCTTCGCGGTTGAACAGGTAAAAGCCGTAGAGCAGCAGGGCCGCGACAGCTGCCAGCAGCACGGCAACGCGTATGCTTCTGGTCAGCGGCCGCCCGATCCACCGATGGACAAACCCTTTGCGTGTCGGGCTTACAGGTTTGCCCGTTGAGGACTGCTCGTTTTCTGCCTGCCCGTCCGGTTTTTCTTTGTCGCTGTCCTGCGCCATGCCGCAAGTACCCGTGGTTCAATACTCCGCTTTCATGCAACGGATAAGCATTAGAAGGCGTGTCCGATTCCAAAATGGATCCGGCCCCAACTGTCGCGTTCTTCTTCGATTTGGTCTCCTGCCCGTTCTACCCTCGAGGAGCGGAAATTGTTCAGCTTGAAAGCAAAATCAATCCGCAGGGGGCCGATCGGGGTATGGTATCGAGCGCCGATCCCGGCGGTTGTCAGCAGCCGGAACCGGTCGTCGAAATGAAGCTCATCGAACACGTTGGCCGCATCCAGAAACAGCACTCCCCCGAAACTGCTCCAGACCGGGAAGCGCAATTCGAAATTGGACTCCACCAGCACGTTGCCCGGCACGTTCCGGTCGTTGAGCGGGCCGAGAGAAAGCTCGCTGTAACCCCGCAGGCTTTTCGCCCCGCCGATATTGAACGCCTCGGTAGGCGGTACGCTGGCTGTTCCGCCGAACTCCCTGACCGTGCCCAGCTTGACCCTGAAAGCCACGATCAGCGGGGTGTTGTTCCCCAACCGGTAAACCGGGTAGAGATAGCTGGTTTCAATACTGAAGCGGTAGAAGCTGATCGAGCCGGGCAGCAGCGGTCCGCCGGCGAGTGTGGAGCGGGCCACCACCAGCACTCCCTTCTGCGGGTTGAACCGGTCGTCGCGCAGATCGAACATCGCCAGCGGTGAGATCAGGTTCGTGATATTATTGCCGCGGTTATCGACTGTGCTCTGGTCGGCCGTGGAGGTGTCGACATTGAAGATATTACGCTGGTTAAGCTCCAGCAGCAGGCTCAGTTCACGGCGCTGGGTGATCATGTTGCGCAGCAGGATGTTGACCGCCAGCTTTTCCTCGTCATGGTGCGAGTAGCTCACTTTTTCGAACAGCCCCGTGGTGCTGGCCTCGATCTTGGAATTGAGGAAATAGGGCTGGCGCAGAGTGAGTGACGAAGAGTACGAGTATTCATAGGCCGGAGTCTGCTCGAACGGCTGGTAAGTAATCCGGGTGAGCTGCAGCAGGCTCAACGCCCGGTCGGCAAGGTTGTAATGCCCCCATTCGAGCCAGCCGCGAAGGCCGTCCACATCACCCAGCCCGCCGCCGACGCCCACGGAGCGGAACTCGCCCTCGACCATCGTGATCTCGACATCCACTACCGAGCTGTCCTCGCCATGGAAAATCAGCTCGTGACGGATGTCGTTCAGGATGCCGATCCGGTAGAGATTGGCTTTGCTGCGCCGCATTTTCTCTTCGCTGTACGTCTCGCCGGGCCTGATTTCCAGCGCCCTGTGCACGACACTTGTCTTGATATTGTCGTTGCCGGAGATACTGATTTGGCCGACATATACCTGCGGACCCTCGTCGATGTCGAAGTAGACCTCGGCCTGACGTTCGCTCTGGGGGAAGTAAAACCTGTCGTGAACCCGGACGTGAAGGTAGCCGTGCTGGTGGTAACGGTCGATGATGCGTTGTTTGAGGACGTTCAACTGGCGGGCGTCGAGCGGCCGGCCTGTCCGGACATCAACCAGCTCCACCAGGCTTGTGGAGGCAAACACGATGTTGCCGGCGGTCTGGATACTGGCCAGGATGGTCTGCTTCCCTTCGCGGATCGTAACCGTAACGTCCACCCGCTGGTTCTGCAGGTCGATCTCCTTGGCGAACTCGTCCACCTCCGCCTGCAGGAAGCCGCGGCTGCGGTAGAGGGCGATCAGCCTGGAACGGTCGTCTTCGATCATCCACTCGGCGTAGGGTTCGCCCCGCTTGAGCGACAGCACCTTGCGCAGCCTGTCCCCGCCGACCTGCTCGTTACCCTCGATCCTGATCTCGCCGACCCGCCACTGGGCGGCGAGCGGTGCGGCGGTAAAGAGTACAATCAACAGCAGGCTTAGCTGAATGCAGGATATCCATCCCGAATTGATCCGGTCCGGTACAAAATTGATGTCGCGTCTTGCCAACCCTGGTCTCTCCCTCTCCCGGCAGCGGCGGCTGACCTTCTATCATACTGTAAAGTTATAAGTTAGCGCGCCCGTGGGTAACAGTCAAGTAAGGGGACTGTATGATATG
>VRUH01000087.1 GCA_019456185.1 Candidatus Glassbacteria bacterium
CCGAGCCTGCCCCGCCCCGGCCCCTGGCGCCGTCGCGCCCGGCCGACGACGAACCGCCGGTGCGCTCGCCGCTGGGTGCCGACGACGGCGCCCGGTTCAAGCGCGGGCGGCTGATCCACCGGCTGCTGCAAAGCCTGCCCGAACTGCCCCCGGGGGACCGGGCGGGGGCCGCCGCCGCCTACCTGGCGCGGCCCGTCCACGGCCTGTCCGAGGCCCAGCGCGCGGAGATCGCCGCCGAGACCATGGCGGTCCTCGAGCACCCCGACCACGGCCCCCTGTTCGGTCCCGGCAGCCGCCCCGAGGTATCGCTGTGCGGGGTCGTCTCCGGGTACGCGATTTCGGCCCAGGTCGACCGCCTGCTGGTCGGCGAACGGGAGGTGTGGGTGGTCGATTACAAGACCAACCGGCCGCCGCCGGCCAGCGAGGACGAGGTGCCGGCGCTCTACCTCCGGCAGATGGCCGCCTACCGCGAGGCGCTGCGGGGCGTCTATCCGGGGCGCCCGGTGCGGGCCCTGCTGTTGTGGACCGACGGGCCGCGGCTGATGGCGCTGTCCGATCGGCTTTTTGACCGCCACGCGCCTTGACGGGGACCCGTCCGCTCCCTAGATTCAACAAAACGCCGGCCGCAGGGGTGAGCGCCGCAAGCGGCCCGTTTTCAGGATATTGATAGGATTCGTTAGATGCCGAAACACGTAAGCGACGACAGCTTCGAAGCCGACGTCCTGAAGTCCCCGACCCCGGTGATCGTCGATTTCTGGGCCGAATGGTGCGGTCCCTGCAAGCAGATCGCGCCGGCGCTCGAGGAACTGGACACCGAGATGGGCGATCGGCTGACCGTCGCCAAGATCAACATCGACGAGAACCCGATGACGCCGTCCAAGTACGGGGTGCGCGGCATCCCGACCCTGATGGTGTTCAAGAACGGCGAGGTCGCGGCGACCAAGATCGGCGCCCTGCCCAAGAGCAAGCTGGTCGAATGGATCGAATCGGTGATCTGACGACTCGGCGATTAAATGGTGACTGTATATAGTTTTTATTTAATTGGTGACTGTATATAGTTTTTCGGCGGCGGGTTAACCGCCGCCGAAAAACTATATACAGTCACCAATTAAATAAAAACTATATACAGTCACCATTTAATCCAGTCACCATTTAATCGCCTACCCCAAGCAGGTCACGCCAGCGAGTGGTGTAGCGTGGCGAGCGGTGGTCCTGGGTGGTCCGCCAACCGGGGCGGACGCCGCTCGATCCGTAGTGGACCATGCCCGGCCCGAGCCGCCGGTTTATGCCGTCGATGGTTTCCATCAGGCGGCCGGCGCGGACGTCCCCGGCGCCCTCGAACAGGGTCGGCTGGAAGCCCTCGGCGGGGCTCACCTCGTGGAGCAGCACGCCGGCCTTCTTGTAGCGGTAGCCGGGGCGGAAGATGCCCTCCAGCCCCCGCGCCGCCGCCTTGGCGATGGCGCCGCCGTGGCCGGTCGGCACCGCCAGGCATACGGTGACGGCGTCGTGGTGCTGGCGCTGCCGGGGGTTGAGGCGGTTGGTGTCCACGAACACCGTCAGCGCGCCGGCGACCAGGCCGCCCTGGCGGAGCTTCTCGGCCGCCCGCCCGGCGAACACGGCGACCGCCTCGCGCAGCTGGCGGCGGTCCTCCAGCGGCCACCGGAAGGAGCGCGAGACGACCACCGACTTGCGCCCGGCGGGCTGGCTCTCCAGCCCCAGGCACGGGACGCCGCGCAACTCGAGCAGGGTCCGCGCGCCGACCACGCCCATCCGCCTCCTGACCCACCACTCCGGGGTGTCGTGGAGGTCCAGCGCGGTGCGGATGGCGTTGGCGCGCAGCATCTCGCGGCGGTGCCGGCCGATCCCCCACACCTCGCCGACATCGGTTGCCGCCAGGGCGCGGCGCCTTCGCCCGGCGAGGGTCAAATCGAGGACGCCGTCGCCCTCCTTCTTGGCGATCCGGTTGGCCAGCTTGGCCAGGGTCTTGGTGGGGGCGATCCCCACCGATATGGGAATCCCGGTGCAGCGGCGGATGCGGTTCCTGAGGCGGTGGCCGTAGGCGGTCGCCTCGAGGCCGGCGAACCCCGACAGGCCGAGGAAGGCCTCGTCGATCGAATAGACCTCGACCTCGGGGCTGAACTCGCCCAGCAACGCCATCACCCGCTGGGACATGTCGCCGTAGAGCGCGTAGTTGGACGAAAACACCCGCACCCGGTGGCGGCGGAACACGGGGGCGGCCTCGAACACCGGCGCTCCCATGGCGATGCCCAGCGCCTTGGCCTCCTCGGAGCGGGCGATGACGCAGCCGTCGTTGTTGGACAGCACCACCACCGGCCGGCCCTCCAGCGCCGGCGCGAAGAGGCGCTCGCAGGAGACGTAGAAGTTGTTGCAGTCGACCAGGGCTAATACCAAGGAGCCGCTCATCGGCGGTCGAACTCGTGGACGGCGCCGGTCACCACGCCCCAGATGACGCACTCCCGGTCGCCGTCAATCGCCGTCGCCGGGTAGTCCGGGTGGGCCGCTTCGAGCCGCCAGCCCCTCCGCGAGCCGGCCAGCCGCTTGACGGTCAGCGCGCCGTCGAGGACGGCGATGACGATGCTCCCCGAGCGGGCCTCCAGCGAGCGGTCGACGATCAGCAGGTCGCCCGGCAGGATCCCCGCCCCGGTCATCGACTCGCCCTCGGCCCGGACGATGAAGGTGGCGGCGGGACGCCGCACCAGGCGGTCGTTCAGGTCCAGCCGGCCCTCGACGTAATCCTCGGCGGGCGACGGGAAGCCCGCCGCCACCGGCGAGGCGAAGATCACCAGCGAGTGCCGCGTGGACACGAGAGATCGGAACATAAGAAGAACATATCACGGCGCAGCGGAGCCGATCAAGTCCTTCCCATTCAGCGATCGTTAACCACCTTCGGCTAGGGTCGGGCAATGGCGGGATTCTCCCGCCGCCATCCCGGAGGGCGACCCGATGAACGACGCCGAACGTTTCCTGCTCATCAACCGGCAGTGCGAGAACGTTTCGCGGCTGATCGACGAGGCCGAGCGGACGCCGGACAGGGCCAGCGCCGAGGCCCTCTACCGGCTGGCCATCGACCGCACCAGCATCATCTCCGAAGCGGTCCGCCGCGAGTTGAGGACGATGATCCGCGAGACCCCGGACGGACTCGAAAACGCGGCCTGAACCGTCTCCTCGACAGAGATAAAGTAGACCGGCGATGGAATACGGCTTCATCGGCTTGGGCAACATGGGCGCGCTGCTCTACGCCGCGTACCACGATACGAGGTGCTACGAATCCCCGTTAAAGCCGGAATATTCGCTCGCCGGACGGGAAAGCGACACTAGATGTATATCTTACGAATCGCAGCGCGCACGATGTGCCGAATCTCGGCTCGAAATTGCTCACCGTGACGCTGATCTATTACTTTTATGAACCTGTCAATCTTCGATTCATCGTTGCTCTGTTCATCGCCACTCGCGGCGTCACCGGTCTCGCCGTCCTCCTCCTCGGCCGATATCGGCATAGTCATTACCAAGCGAAGTAGTTCAAACCAGGAAATCTGTTCTTCAATTCCGACCGGTATTTCATTATTGAACGCCTTTTTAATTTTGTCCGGGTTAATAACGAACTCCCGTATCGTGAAAAGAGCCGAATCGCGGCTCCTGTCATAAAGAAGATAGTCCACCAAACCATAGATCACGCGAGCAACGATGCCGCGGATGTTTCTTACACTGAATCGGCTGCTTCCCGCTCCAGTTTCGATTTCCTCGGCAAACATGCTAGCGATCCTATCGACGACTTCATAACGATTGAGAAGCGTAAATAAAGAAATATAATAGCTCTGGAAGTAAATTTTTATTTCGTCCTCGAATCTGAAAGGAAGAAGCGTTGCTCCCTTGAAAAACTTCTCAATGTGCTGTACCCAGAAGAAAGAAAAGTAGCTTTTGGTGACACGAAGGCGCTCCTGTTGATCGTCGATGTCGAGCGGATGTTCCATCTCAATAATGTGGCTAATTCGCGTCCAAAAGTCGAAAGGGTGCAACTGAAACATTTGCTCCCTTGGGATGCTTCCTGCAAAGATATAAAGGGGACGCCATTTGTTTAATTTGACTACCATTGACGTTTCGTACAATGCGAACTCGTCGTTTTCGAGGAGCCGAAGCAGGCTTGCCCGGGTTTGCTTGGGGACCTTGTCGATTTCATCCAGAAACAGCGCGCCTCTTCGGGCCTTGAACAAAAGACCATCGGATATAAACGTGTCAGGGTCTGATATGTCACCTCCAGTGTGTCCTTTAGGCGCCCGGTTACCCTTCTGTTTCCATGTTGGTTCCTCTCCGCTTTCGACCCATTTAACAGTTTCAACGAAAATCTTTAACAATCGCGTATGGGTTTTCTCTAGAGAGTCCGAAATACTCTGTCCTTGATTTTTTGCGCGAACAAGTAATTCGTTCCAGCTAGGTTCAAAGATCGATCGAAGATCACGCCCGAATAGAACTTGATCATTTCGCTCATGAGATGATGGTGACAGCGCATACGTCACATATGGACCCTCAATGTCCTGAAAATAGTGAATCGATCGCGTAAGCAGTTCTTTGCCCGAACCTGGCGGTGCAATGACAAGTACGGACTTCGCAGTCCTGTCGTTCCATATCTCTGAAAGCATTTCGTAAGCCCGGCAAACAGAATCGCTGGCAAGAAGAATCGGTTCCTCTCTGGGTTCGGGTCCTTTTGACGGCTGCAAATTCTCGCCGGGCCGTTTTTTTCCAGCTTTGCGCTGGAAGACAGGCACCGAAACATAGTCGTATGGAAATCGGATACGGACTGTTTTTTCTTTCTCCGCCAAACGCAGAGGCATTTTCCTCTTCGCCGCATTTCCTTTCAAAATACCGACCTGATTCGGGTTCGTGCCAAGAAGCTCAAGCTCGCGCGCCCGTTTAGCGACCGCCCAATTTTCCGCCTCATACGGGTTTAAAGCTAGTTCGAGCTTTATGTTAACGGTCACCGCGTTGCTCTTTCCTTTTCTTCCAATGTGCTTCATTGTGTAAATCAAATCGTGGCGACCCAGAACGTACCATTGCTCTTCGTGGCGGCGCTCAGGATCAAGTTCATCTGATATCGTCTTCTCCCATGCCTCGACAACCTCAGGCTGGAACTGGTATAAGGTAAGATATTCCTCCCACGTCGTGAAACGGGCGCTCTGCCCGAACAGCGGTGGTCTAAGCAATGTACGATATGGAACCGGAAGCTTGATATCTATATTAAAATCGACCTTTTCCGTATAGACTACGACGAGCACCCATTGTCGGATTTGTGACACCCGGATCTTAACATTGCCATCAAGAAACTCCTTCCTGGTGCGACCTTTCGACATCGCAGTGAACAGTGCTTTCCAGTACCACGCCAGTGACCAAGGGGCCAGTATTTTGTCGATCGTGTCTTTTATTTCCTTATTTATTGCCTTCTTTTCCTCTATTATTTTATTTTTCTCTTTTGTATCTTGTCCTGATTTATTATATATTTCCTCGTAATTCCTCGCAAGACTTTGATGGATTATCCACGGGCATTCTTGACGGTCAACGTGGGGCGTGAATTTCTGGCGCAGTTGCTCCAGCGCCTTGACGAAGGGTTCTTTAGGGGGGGTCCTTAGAAGCTTCCGAATTTTGTCTTTCGGCGCAGGGTCGAATTCGGCAAAGACATCGCGATGATCATATGTGAGGGAGTAACTGTATGAAGGCTTAACGTTAGCCATATATGAAGGCTTTGTCTGACATGTCATCCCGCACTACGTATGGAACAACAATCGGGCGACGCTCTTGCCAGTATTTACCGAGATTGTCAAAGACGAGCGTTAAGATTGTTTGATGTTCGACCCTATTTGCGATTTCCAAGGCCGCCGCAACTGCGAGGCCAGTGGGGCGACCAGCAGAAAGACCAAGGATATTGTTGGCGAGAAACCATCCTTCCTCCCTCGTTTGGCGAGGCAACGATACGACGTCATCAATCACGTCGAGCTTCAGATTGAGCTTCTTTAGGGGCACCCCGTGAATCGTCGAGGCGGGCCAATCGGGTTCCGGCCAATCGTCAATGTCGTCAGGATATCGTCCGTTCAAGAGCCGTTCAACAAATGGGTACTCCTGATGTTCACAGCAGATGACTCTTGCGGCTTGGTTTACCCTTTTTAAAGCAAAGCCCACTTGTGAGATCGTATTTCCCGAGCCCACGCCGAATACGAAGGTGTCGATTCTCGGTGCCAAACCATTTCGAGTCAACTGGTGAAGGACCTCAGCGAGAAATTCCGCATACGGTTCGTTGGGAACTTTGCGAATCTTCGATATGGGAAAGAGCGATGAGCCTCCTTTCTTCGGTCTACCATGGTTACGCCAATCGTCCGCAAGCATTTCTTCCAAGAGTTTAATGTAACCTATCGGGCCAACGCACGATGGTGAGAATACGACCTCGGCATCCAATTCTTTGATTTGGCGAACGCGAGACGGATAAATATCCGCAGGCAAAAGAACAAGTGGGTTCTTGTAACCAAGCACGCGGGCCACGCTGGCAAAAGCAGCGCCGGCGTTACCGACCGAGCACTCTATCAAGCGAGTTCTTGCCGGATGGATAAATCCGGCGAGCTCGGCACGGAGGAAAAGCCATGGGTACAATCGATCATAAAAACTACCAGTCGAGCAATAAGCGCCAAGATGCTCTAACTTTAATAGAATTCGATTGCCATTTGGAATGGGCATATCCACAGGGATGGAGGAGTTGACTCCTGCGTCGAGTCCTATTAGCCGGACGCGGTCGTTCGTAAGAACTACAAGTGGAGTCGGCGAACGATTAAGGAGGCGAGAAAAAGCGGCGCGCCGATCCATGGGTAAGCGCATGAACTCAACGCTTTCAAAGTTTGATGATACCAATCTCATTACTCATGCTCTTCCGCTGGAGTTTTCACGAATGGCGCGATCGTAAAATAGACAACAACAGCGACTAGGGTCGCTGGTAGAAATGCAACCTTGGGTGCAAGGTTGAGCACGATCAATAGAACAATAAATCCGCATACAATACTGGCGACAGCCGGGGCGACTTTGCGAGTCCCGCGAAAGACGGTCATCAAGACGGCCGGGAGAAAGACCATCACCGCACTGGCCGCCCCGACCATGAGATTCACGATGTCAGGGATGGCCTTAGCTACAATGACCGCAAGCAACCCCAGCACCAATGCGATCACACGCGTGACGTTTAGAAGCCGAAGTTCGTCTTCGGTTCTTTCGCCGACGAATTTGTCGGGTGTATCGTGCTCAAAACGTTTCCAGTCATCGCCTCGGACGAGCTTCGAGACGGCAACCGAGACGATGTTTAGGAACGTGTCGGCCGTACTCAAGAGAGCAGCGAATACACCGAGGGCCAGGATGCTGAGAAACACGCTGGCACCCAGCGACAGAGACTGGTCGGATGGGCCGCGCACGATGTTGAGAAAATGAACAAAGCCAGCGGTCTCTGGATTCGCGCCCTCGCCCAAAGCGGCACGGCCGTAAATGCCGATCGTCGTCAACAGCACGTAAAAAACGAGGAGCGTTGGTGCGGAAATAAAGAAGGCCCGCTGCGCAGCAACGGCATCCTTGGCCGAGGCGATCCGCTGCCACAAATCGGATCTGGCCAGGAGTGACGGTGGGAACAAAATCAAAACACCCACAAGGAACCCTATGCCGTAACCCGTGCCATTGAAATAGCTCTTGTCTAGCGCGAAGACGGCGGCCCCATCGGCATTGGCTGTCAAAAGTGCGAAGATCACTACGGCGCTCACCGACAGCACGTAAAACTGCCACATGTCGGTTAGCAAGACGCCTTTGAAGCCTGCCAGCGCCGTGTAAATCAGGACGACCGCGACGGCGACATAAAACGACCATTCCGTTTCAATTTGGACGAAAATCTTCAGGAAAGCGGTCATCGCAATGAACTGCGCCGCCAATATCGCCAAGAAAAACAACAGGTTGATACCGGTCACACAAGTCTGTGCGGCGCGCCCATAACGCACGCCGATCAAATCGTCCATGGTATCGCAGTTTTCAGCGGACATCGCGCGCTTTATGCGGGGGATGGCTAGGGCCAGAATAATGAGACCGATTCCATACCCGATACCGATGGCATAACCCACTACACCAGCTTCATACCCAACAGCAGAGAGCCCGAAAAACATCCAGCCGCCAACCAAACTGCCAAGTATGGTGAACAGAATCTGAGAGAATGCGGATTGCGACCTATTCGACGCGTATTCAACCAACCTAATTCCACGCGAAATCCACCAGGCTCCAATCAAGCAGGCAATCAGAGCTACAACGACGACAGCTGTTACCATTTCGTTGCCTCATCGGTTTCGTTCCAACCGGGCTTGATATAGTGTATAGCATTGTAAATAGGGAAGGCCATTAAATCAACGGGGATTCCCCAGATAGCCTCCCCTCCCCAGTTGCTGACGATTGTAGCACAAAGGACGTCCCAGCACGATTCCGGCCCTAACCCGGCGCGGTAGGTCGCGATCCCCCGCCGGGCGCGGATTCTGCACCTGATCGGAGTGCCCTCGATGGGGTTCCAAGGCGACTGGCTGATCGGCGCCGGGTGTGTCAGCACGGTGGAGACGGCGGCGATGGCGTCCCGGTCGTAGACCATGGCCGGGGGGGCGTGATGATTGTAGGTCGGCTCGGGAGAATGGCCGAATAGCGGTCTCTCAAGAGAATAATGAAAAAAGCTTTCCTTCCTTCAATCTACTTTCTTGGGAGGCCAGAAAAAGGCCATTTTCCCCCGAATTCCCGGATCAAGCCCAATCATCCCCACTTGATCGAAGCTGCGTTTGCGGGTCAATCTGGGGCTTGGCGTGCAATGACGCGGATCGGGGGAGATGAAGAATGCCCGGACATTTCGAGCAGGCGTTGGCCGCCGTCGAGGCGGGCGGCCGCGCCGCCCGCCTCGCGGTTGAAGATTGAGCCCTCTGGACGGTGCACGCTGAATTCAGAACGGTTTTCGTTTAATCGTCCACATATCGGGGATCGTGGATTCCCTTACCCCAGGCACCACGCCAATATTCCCTTCTGGGCGTGGAGGCGGTTTTCGGCTTCGTCCCAGACCACCGAGCGGGGGCCGTCGATCACCTCGTCGGCGACCTCCTCGCCGCGGTGGGCCGGCAGGCAGTGCATGAACAGGGCGTCGGGCGCCGCGCGCGCCATCAGCGCCGCGTCGATGCGGTAGGGTTCCAGCCGCCGCTTGCGTTCCTCGGCGTCGCCGTCGCCCATCGACACCCAGGTGTCGGTAACCACCAGGTCGGCGCCGGCCACCGCCTCGGCGGGATCGGCGACCACCGTCACCTCGGCGCCCTCGGCGCGCGCCCAGTCCAGCACCCCGGCCCCCGGGTGGAAGCCGTCGGGGCAGGCCAGCACCATGGGAAACCGGAACCGCGCCGCGCAGTGGATGAACGACGCCGCGACGTTGTTGCCGTCGCCGCACCATGCCACCCGCCGGCCGGCGATCGGACCGCGGTGCTCCTCATACGTCATCACGTCGGCCATCAACTGGCAGGGGTGGGATTGGTCGGTCAGGCCGTTGATCACCGGCACCGTGGCGTGGGCGCACATGTCGTCCAGCTTGGCCGAATCATCGGTGCGGATCATGATCGCATCGACGAAGCGCGACAGCACGCGGGCGGTGTCGGCCGTGGTCTCGCTGACCCCGAGGTGGGACTCGCCGCCGCCCATCACCACCACGGCGCCGCCCAACTGCTGCATGGCGACCTGGAACGAGACCCGGGTCCGGGTCGAGGGCTTCTCGAAGATCATGGCCAGCGTCCGCCCAACCAGCGGCCGCCCGCCGTCCGCTCCCTCGCCGCGCTTGAAGGCCGAGCCCAGATCCAGGATCGCCCGCAGGGTGGCTTCGTCGAAGCGGTCGATGTCGATGAAATGTCTAGTGGCCTGTATCATCTCAGGCCAGCCCGCCGCAGCTTCCATCCAGGATGTCCAGCGCCTCCTCGATGTGGCTGTCGTCGATGATCAGCGGCGGCACGAAGCGGACCACGTTGTCGCCGGCGGCCACCGCCAGCATCCCGTTGTCCTCCAACTTGTCCTTGAGGTCGGTGTTGGCGATCACGCACTTGAGGCCCAGCATCAGGCCCGACCCCCGGACCTCCTCCAGCACCTTGGGATGATCCTCGACGAGCCCCTCCAGGCGTGCGCGCAGGGTCGCGGCGACGGCCTCGACACGCTCCAGGAAGCCGTCGCCCAGGACCACGTCCAACACCGCATTGGCGACCGCCATCGCCAGCGGGTTGCCGCCGAAGGTCGAGCCGTGGCTGCCCGCGGTCAGGGCGGCGGCCGCCTTTTCGACGGCCAGGCAGGCGCCGACCGGGAAGCCGCCGCCGAGCCCCTTGGCGACGGCCATCAGGTCGGGCTCGATGCCCGCCCACTGGTGGGCGAACAGGCGTCCGGTGCGGCCCATGCCGCACTGGACCTCGTCCAGGAACAGCAGCAGGGAGAACTCGTCGGCGATCTCGCGCAGGCCCCTCATGTATTCGACCGGCGCCGGCTTGATCCCGCCCTCGCCCTGGACCGGCTCGACCAGGATGGCGGCGGTCTCGGGCGTAATCGCGGCGCGGGTCTCGTTGAGGTTGCCGAAGGCGACCTCGTCGAAGCCCTCGACCACGGGATCGAAGCCGTTGAGGTGCTTCTCCTGGCCGCCCGCCGCGATTGCCGCCAGCGAGCGGCCGTGGAAGGCGTCCCGACACGTGATGACGCGGAAGCGCTCGGGCTGGCCGGCGTCGTCGAAGTGCTTGCGGATCA
>VRUH01000088.1 GCA_019456185.1 Candidatus Glassbacteria bacterium
CGGCCGCAGCTCGATTTTTTCGACTTCCGCGCCGACACGGTTGCCGGCCTGATCCGCCGCTGGGGCGAGGCGGTCCGCGAGGTCGATCCGCACCACCCGCTGATCGCCGACAGCAGTTGGTCGATGACCTGTTTCGACAACTTCCGCCTGGGCAACGACGACTGGAAAGCCGCCCGGGCGGTGGACGTGTTCGGGCTCAGCGTCTACCCGCAGAGCTGGGATATCCATATCGCCTCAGACCCCTGCCCGATTGCCCAGATCTACAACGGCGGCCGGGCGGCCGCGCCGGAAGGTGTGCCGGTGATGGTCAGCGAATTGCAGACCCACAACCAAACCGCCCTGGCCCGTGACAGCAGCGTGTTCGACGAGATCAAGCTCTGGAGCTGGCAGGCGTTTATCCACGGGATCGAGGGCCTTGTGTACTGGAAATGGCGGCCGTTCCGGCGCGGTTTCCAGGTCACCGGCCGCGGGATGACCGCCCAGGACGGAAGCCCCAACGAGCGAGCCGCCGGAGCGCAGGCCGTGGCCGGAGTACTCAACGCCCACCCGGAGGTTTTCCGCTCCAGAAAGATCGTGGACAACGGGGTTGGTATTCTCTACAGTAGCACGACCGACAGTTTCACGGATCTGATCCTTCCCGACGAGCCGAGCGGGTTTTACCGCACCAATTTTTCCGGCTGGTACCGCCTGCTGTTCCGGTTGGGTGTTACCCCAACTGTGCTCCGGCCACAAGATCTCGGCGAGCCGCACTTCAGCCATCTCAAGCTGATTATCGCCCCTGCCCTGGCCGTGCTGGCCGACAGCGAGGCTGAAAAACTGACGGAGTTTATCGCCGGTGGGGGCCGGGTGATCGCCGACGGACGGTTCGCGATCGTGGATGAAAATCTGTTCGCCCGCGAACAGCCGCCCGGAGCCCTCGGCGAAAAGCTGGGCTACCGGGAACTCGATTTCCTCTCACCGTACCCCGAGCGCGATGTATCGGTCGCCGGCCGGTTTTGCAGGATCGAGACTACTGATTCGCAGACCCACGGGACCAGTATCTGCGGCGATCCGCTCTCGGCCCTGACCGAAAATACGCTCTACCTGCCGGTATTCCTCGGCCACGATATCAGCTGCGCGTCCTATCGCGAACTGGTGGACGGTTTTATCCTGGACTCGCTGGACAACTCGTGCCGCGTGCTGGAAAAGAACGACGAACTGGACGTGACTGTCTCGACAGGCAGGGGCACGCTGGTGGCGGGTGTGAACTATGGTCATGGTAAAAACACGATCCGGGTGCGGGTGGACACAAGTTCGCCGTGCAGCCTGATCGCCGGCAGGGCCGACTACGAGCTGGAGCGCGGCGAGGGAATCACGACCGTAACCGCGACTGTCCCGGCGCGCGAAATTTTCGGCCTGTTGTTCGACTGACATTTATTCGTTGAGGCGCGGATGAATACAGTAAAGCCATTTGTCCTGGCGGCACTGGTTCTGCCGGCTGCGGCCGGTGTGTCTCCCGGCGCCCGTCACTACCCCGACTACTCGACCGCCGGGATGGTGGCCAGCGCGGAGCCGCACGCCACCGCCGCCGGGTTCGAGATCCTCACCCGCGGGGGAAACGCAGCCGACGCCGCGGCCGCGGTGGGGTTCGCCTTGGCGGTGACATACCCCAACGCGGGCAATCTCGGCGGCGGCGGGTTCCTGGTCTATCGCGCCGCCGACGGCACAGTGGCCACGCTGGATTTCCGCGAGAAAGCACCGTCGGCGGTCAGCTACGGGATGTTCCTGGACAGCGATGGCGAGCCGGTCCCCGAGTTAAGCCGCCGCGGCCTGCTGGCCAGCGGCGTGCCGGGCAGCGTGGCGGGGCTGCTGGAAATTCACCGCCGCTGGGGATCGGGTAAGCTGACGCGCGGGGATGTGCTGGCCCCGGCGATCCGTCTGGCCGAGCAGGGTTTCCCGGTGAGCCACGATTTCCACGAGGGCCTGGTCGCTAACAGGGCGTGGCTGGGCGGGATTCAGTCCACCGCCCGCGTCCTTTACCCGGACGGACAAATCCCCGCTCCCGGCTCGCTGTTCCGTCAGCCGGGGCTGGCCGCCACTCTTCGTGAACTAGCGGCCAGGGGCCGCGACGGGTTCTACACCGGCTGGGTGGCCGACAGCCTGGTGGCGCTGATGGAGCGCGAAGGCGGCCTGATCTCCCATGACGACCTGGCGGCATATCAGCCCGTGGTGCGCCCACCGGTGACATTCAGCTTCAGGGATTACCGCGTTTTTTCGATGGGACCGCCCAGCTCCGGCGGGATCGTGCTGGGCCAGGTGCTGGGCTTGCTGGAGCCGTTCGGTCTGCTAGAGCTGGGCCATAACAGCGCAGCCTACGCCAACAGACTGGTGGAAGCCGAACGCCTGGCCTACGCCGACCGCAACCACTGGCTGGGGGACATGGATTTCACGGACATGCCGCTGGCCGGACTGCTGTCTCCGGAGTATCTCGACAGCCGGCGGCGGCGAATACCGCTCGGGCGGGCGGGCGCCAGCGGGAGCGCGGGCCACGGCGCTCCGGAGCACCCGGAAACAACTCACTACTGCGTGGTGGACAGCATGGGCGGGGCGGCGGCGATCACCACCACGCTCAACGGAGGCTACGGCAACGGCTGGGTGGTGCCGGGCGCGGGTTTTTTCCTTAACAACGAGATGGACGATTTCACGGTCGCGCCGGGCAGGCCGAACATGTTCGGCCTGGTGCAGGGAGTGGCCAATCTTATCGAGCCGGGCAAGCGGATGCTCTCCAGCATGACACCGACGATTGTAACCAAGCTGGTGCCGGACGGCGGCGAGAAGCTGTTCCTGGTGGCAGGCGCAGCGGGCGGCCCGCGGATTATTACGGTCACGCTGCAGATTATCCTCAACGCCACCATCTTCGGGATGAACGTCCGCCAGGCGGTGGACGCCCCCCGGTTCCATCACCAGCATTTACCGGACATCCTCTACCACGAGCCGGGCACGTTCGGCACTGAGACAGCCAGGCGGCTGCGGGCGATGGGTTATAAGTTGAGCGTGCAGGAACAGCTGGGCAATGCCAGCGCGATTATGGCCCTGCCGGACCTCTGGCTGACCGGTTGGGCCGATGGGGTGGGCGCGGGCGCCGGGACGGGACGGGATGGCAATCCAAAAACTGAGTAAAATGCTGAACACCATATTATCTCACCCACGTCTTCCCGGAGTTGCGAGATGAAATCCATATTCAGCCTGACAGCCATTGCGTTGATCGCCAGCTCATCGCTGCTCGCCCAGCGCGGCGACCTTCCCGTGGCCGCCGACTACGAACAGCACCTGCTCAACCTCGGCGCGTTCGAGCGTTTTCTGCCGGTGCAGGCCGATACGCTGATCCCGGACTCTGATGAGCTGGCCCGCGGCTGGCTGGCCTACCATCGCGACCGCAACTACGAGGTCCTGCCCAACAGCAAGCCCGCTCCAGACGAGGCTCTCGGCACTCTGCGCATTGTCGCCACGCCTGGCGAGATCGAGAGCGAACCGATCAGTATCTACGCCCTGCGCGATGTCGCGGGGATCGCTGTCGGAGCGCGAGTGGCCGTGGCCGGCGGACGCAGTGCCTGGCTGCGCGAGGCCGCCGTGGTGGAGGATGTCCTGTTTCATCCGGTGCAGTACCGCGATAAGAATCCCCACACCTGGCCCACCCTGAGCTATGTCCGCTACCCGGTATTTATCAGGCCCGCCTCGCAGTACGCGATCAAAGCCGGTGCCAGCCGCCTGTACTGGCTGACCGTCAGTGTCCCGCCCGGCACACCAGCCGGCACCTACGAGGCGGCGGTCGCTTTCACCGACTCCAACGGACGGGAATTGATTGTCCCGCTGAAAATCGAGGTCCTGCCGTTCACGCTGACCGATAAAAACCTGCCTAAATTCGGCGCCTTCCTGTCGGGCAATAAATTGGCCTCCGGCGAATTCGAGTTCATGAAGCGATACGGGATGGACGCCCTGCAATGGTTCTGGGGATCACACAAGATCGAGATTTTCAACGACAACGGCCGGGTAAAGATGGATTTCACCAGCTACGACGCCATGGTGCGGGGAATGCAGGCCGCCGGGATGGAAGGCCCGCTGGTGCTCAGTCTGGGTAACTCGTGGCTTGGGCACTACGAGATGGCACTGGCCGAAGAGTTCGACCTGCGGCTGATGGAGCGCATGTTCGACGGGCGGATGGTGACGATGATGGACTTCAAGGACCCGCGCTGGGAGAAAATCTGGCTCGAGGGCCTGGGGGTTATTCTCGACCACGCTAAAGCCGCCGGCTGGCCCGAACTGGCGCTGCTGATCCATGATGAGCCGACCAAGTTTATCATGGCCTACCATCCCTACAAGTACCATCTGGTCAAGAAGCATTTCCCCGATATCCCGGTCTACGGCGTCTTTTTCGAGCCGCAGAAAGACCCCGGCCCGCTGCTCAAGAGCTGTGACATCATGGTGGCCAACCGGGACTTAGAGTACATAAAAAAACTCGCGGAAAATCATGGTAAAAGATTCTGGAGCTACGGGAATATCTGCGCCGACCAGTCGTTCGGCAAAAACCGGCTGATCTACGGCCAGGTACCGGCGTACTACGAGAGCGAAGTGATGTTTTTCTGGTGCTGGAACTACTATATCAACAACCCGTGGAGCGATTTCGACGGACGCGGCGAGCAGGTTGGCGGCCCGGCCCAAAGCGATGCTGACTGGGTGGCGGTCTACCCCAGTGTCGATGGAGTGGAACCGGTGCGCACCCTGGCGATCGAGGCGGCGCGCGAGGCGATCGATGACGTCCGCTACCTTCGTACGCTGGAAAACCTCGTCCGACCGCAAAACCCCGCCCGCTGGGAAAAACTTCGGGAGGAAATCCGTCGCCGCCAGCACGCGTTGTTCGATGGTATCTTCCAGGACAACCGGGTCTTCTCCGACACCGATTTCTTTCTCACCACCGAAAACGACGATGTCGAAGAGCTGCGGGACTGGGTAACCGAAAAAATCCGCGAGAACCTCTGAGACCTGGGCCCCCGGGCGCGCCCCGCCGGCTGGGCCTGCGGCACAGCCGGCCAGTGTAAGGCCGGAGCGCATGTAATGCGCCCGGCGGGGCGCGCTCAGCGGCGTCAGCCGCTCACCGGGCCGATATTGAACGAACCGCCAGACTCAGTACCAACGTTGATCTCGACTCATCCCTCCCGGTCCACTCAACCTGCCGGCCCGGCCGGGGGCTCCCGAGGTTTTGGCCTTTCTCGTGAAAACTCGAATCTGATTTTATAAATCTTTTCCGGCGGCTCATTCGTAGTTACCAGTGGAACCGCTTTCGACATTACATTTGATCTTTACGGCTTCTGGTTGAACTCCCCCCGGGAGACTTTCAGTTGGCGGAGACTAAGTCGCGCGAAACAGCAGACCGGCAAAATGAATCCGCAGCCTCGAGTTCATCCGGCCAATGGCCGGACACCTGGCCGGAAACTTCGGGCGAGTACGAAAACCTGGTGGATTGTATGATCCGTCCACTGGTGCGCTACGCGTTTCGACGGTTGCATTGCCTGGCCGACGCCGAGGACGTGGTGCAGGACGTGTTGGTCAAAGCGTTCGCTATCTGGCACAAGCGACGAGGGAAAACCGGTGTGGCAGCCTACCTGTACAGGATGACGGCCAATACCTGCACCGATCTTTACCGTCGTGAAAACATGATACGGAGAAAGTACACTCAGGAAGGCGCTTTCGCGGTAATCGACGGGGCCGGACAGACCGAGCGGGAAGCGCTGGCCGAACTGGAGCGAATCGAGGGTCTGCTGCAGGCTCTGCCGCGCCGTCAGGCCGAAGTGATCCGGCTGAGAGTTGTAGATGAGTTGAGCTTCATTCAAATCGCCAGGACGCTCGATATCAAATTGCCGACTGCGAAATCGCGGTTCCATTACGGCATCAGCAAGTTGAGAAAGAAAATCTCCGCGCTCGAGGAGGTTGAGTGATGGATTGCAGAGAGTTCAGAAAAAACATCTCAGCGATGTTCGACCTGCGGCCCGGCCCGCTGCGGGATGAAATGATAGAGCACACGGAAGCTTGCGCGCAATGCTCCCGGATTTTCGATGACTGGCAGCGAACCGTGAACCGGCTGACTCCAGCGGTCCGGATCGCCCCATCGGACAATTTCAAGGAGCGGATTATGGAACGGCTTGAAAATTTCGACAGTATCGCCGGCAGGAGCACGGATGCCCGCAGGGTGACTTCCCGCCGCTGGTTCAAACCCTTGGTAGCCGCCGCGGCAGTTTTGTTGCTAGTGGCCGCGGTTTCAATTCTCGCCCCCGGCGGCTTGTTCCGCGACCGCCTGGACCCTGATAACCCTCAACACCTGATCAGTCTGGTCAGCGAGGCGATGGCCGCCCAGCAGGAGATGATTTATTCTCGTGGCACGACTCACCTGATTGTCGATCACGTGCTTCCCCCTGTATCAGACCCAAGAGTTGCCGCCAGCAGATGGACCGGGTTTGTCTCTGTCCGGCCTGATGGAGAGTTGCAGCACAACAGGGTGATGACCGCCGCCGAGCCAGGCCAATCGTACGTGATTCGCGAGGAACTCTGGTACGATCCAGTCACCGAACGGTTCGTCAAGTCGATCAGCCATGACTCAGGCGTGATATTCGCCAACTCGTACGATGGGTCGCGGATATATTCCCTGGCGATGCAGGACGACAACCGCGCGGAACCTTCGACTCTGCCTGTGGCGCCTGATTTCAAATCGCCGATCTCGCTTGTCGAGAGTATGGCGATGACTGCGAATTGGGATAGTCTGGTGAGCAAGAGAATCGAAGAGACCGGGAGAGTTCCGACTGTTGTCGGCGAGGACACACTCGCCACCGGCGAGCCGGTCCGAGTGATCAGGGTGGATGGGCTGCCCGGGCCGGACGGTGAAATAAATAATTACATCCTGTACAAGATACGGATGTCCGACAACACGATTGCCGAGAGCGAATTCATGATGCGCGGGGAGTCGGCGATCATCACACGCTACCCGACCGTGGAAAAAACAGCGGACAACCGGGTTCCGTGGAGACTCGACGGACTCAAGACAATTGATTCCGGGACGGCTGAAAAATTCGGGCTGAAACTGGAAATGGACGTGATCAGATCCAATATCAGCCGCGCCGATATGCTGGAGCTGAGCGATTTTCCAATCTACGCTCTTTCCGACGATCCTGATTGGAGCCTGGAGAAAAATATCACTTTTCTTCGCCTTTTCAACGTTATGGGTGGGGGTGCAATGTTCAGCACCTCGTTCCGGGCCGAGCCGGGAGGGTGCCACATCGTGTTCGGCCAGGCGAAAATGAATTCCTTTTATGCCCGGCAGAAGGAACATTTCGAGCTGCTGCACACCAGCCGGGACGGATTTAAACTCTACGGCATGGATCAGGAGAGAAGCCGCTGGATGGCTAATATCGGCTTGAGCGCCTCGTTTGCCACCCTGCGTGACAAACCTGGTGAAGGCAGGCAGGGATACCTTGTCGAGACACCATCCGGAACCTGGTGCACGCTGACGACCAACACCACTCTGGATGACGCAGAACTTTTCGCCCTGGTGGACAAGCTGGTGATGATTTCCGAATAGCAAGCAGAAAAGCCGCTTGGCGATGTGCAATATCCGCCGAGCGGCTTTTTCTTTTTTAGCGGGGATAGATTCTCCCCGCCACTTTCTGCCAAACCGGCCAATCCCGCAGCTTTCCAACGCTCCGCCACTGTTGTCGTCTTTTTGACAGGGACCTCGGCTTACCCGTCATTGCATTTTAATTGTATTCGGTTTGCGAAGAATCTATATTATTTTCTGTCCTTTACGGAAATTAATTTCTCATTCACGCCATGATACCAGGGGACCTATGGAACCAGGCGGCTTATCACATTTCCAATTCATTTCCCGGCGTTCTCTTTGGATCGTGGCCGCCCTGTTTCTCTCCCCTGTCAAGCCCCTGCCCGTTCAAGCGCAATCGAATCTAGCTCCCGGCACCGAATCGCTTTCCCGGGACACGACTGCCGCCGCCGACCTGCTCAGCGGCGCCCGCTACCGCCTGATTAACGGTAATCAGCCCGGAGCCAGGCTGGCTCTGGAGGAACTTGCCGCGCAGCACCCGGACTACCATCGGACTGAGCGGATGCTGCTGCGAGCGCGCTGGTACCTGGAGGAAGGGGATACGGTTGCGTTTGATGACGGTTACTGGCAGGTGCTTGAGACGAGCCTGACGGATGACGACTTTGCCGCCCTGCTCAATGATACCGCTCCGATATTCACTCCGGTCGAGGCCCAGCAATGGGAAAATCTCGATTCGCCTCAGAGCAAAGCGTCTTTCCTCAGAAAATTCTGGCGCAGCCGCGACCCGGACCCGATCGATATGACCAACCCGCGGCTGATCACCCATTATATCCGTCTGCTCGAGGCGCAAAAAAGCTATTCGGGGCCCGTATACGGCTCACCGCGACGGTCCCGGAACCACGGCGCAGGCCAACCCCAGCAGTTCAATCCCACTGCGCCGCTGGTGGATTTCCCGTTCCAGCAGCCCAAGCCGGAATTCAAACGGCCCTCCAGCTATGAGCTGGACTCGCGGGGGCTGCTCTATCTCAGGCACGGTCCGCCCAACCGGATAGTCCAAGGCACAGCCCGGGAATCCAACAGGGAACTTGAGACCTGGTTCTACGGCGGAGCATCGTTCACTTTCGAGGGCCTGCCGGGGTCGGACAGCTTTATCGCGGTGCCCGGCGGCAGCGCCGATGTCGAGAACGCGTTGCAGAGCGAATCCGTGCTCGCCGAAAAAGAGAACGATTATCAGCATTATTACGCTGCCGAGTTCAAGGGTGATGCGGATTCGGTGGTCCTGGAATTCTATCAGTCTTTTCCGGCCGACAGCCTGGAAGTGCTCGGCGAACCCGGCGCGGTGGTAGCCCTGTTCGATACAAGCTGGAACCAGGTGACTATTTCCAAGTCCCCGGCCCGGAAAATGACCCTCGGGGAAAATTCGCACTGGGTGGCTGTCAACCGGCTGGCTGTCGAGCCGGGCATCTACTACTGCGCCATGCGTATGGACCTCAACCCGGAACACCCGGTTATCCGCAACAGCATGGTTATCAGGGCGTTCGCCAAAGATTCGCTCAATCTGAGCGGGATAATCTTCGGCAGTCCGCAGGATATCGATGAAACTATCCGGAACCGATCGCGGGAGGGCCTCCTGCCCCGGCCCTCGCTGATCTTCACCGCCGGCGAGGAGGTTTCGGTCTATTACGAGATCTACGGCCTCAAACCATCGCGGGACGGAGAACGGACCTACAGCGAGATGATCACCGTCAGCAGGGTTCCGCCCGAGGACCACAGCGACAAGGATAGTTTCAGCGGAAACGCGGAACGGCTCAAGCGCTGGTCCGAAAACAGGGCCAACAGCCTCAGCCTCTTTTTCGAGCGGTCGGCGGACAGGGGGCAGAAGAACATCAGCGAATATTTCGTCGTCAATACTGCGAACCTCGAACCCGGCAGTTACCGCCTGCAGCTCGAAGTGGAAGACGATGTTTCTGGTGAACTGCGGGACGTCACCTGGTTTTTCGACCTGGCCGGGCCGCCCGTCATCGAGTACAAACCGGAGTTTTGAGGAGCCCGCCCGTGTCTTGTGCAAAGCTAATCATTCCAATAGTTCTTCTTGTCCTCTCCTGTTCCGGAGCGGAACGCCGAACCGTTTCCGGCCGGAGCTGGTTCAGCCACCATTTCATCCAGCGGGAGCTGGAAGGCGACGCCTGGGGTCAGACCGCCCTGTGCGATATCGACCGTGACGGAGACCTGGATTTCATCACCGGCAGGCGCGGCGGCGCGGTTGTCTGGTTCGAGTTCAGGGAGGCCGGCGACTGGGCCAGGCACGGGATAGCCGAGCTGTCTCCCTCGGATGTGGGCGGAGTGATGCTGGACGTGGACCGCGACGGCTGGGCTGACATGGTGGCCGGCGGAAGCTGGTTCCGCAACCCGGCCGGTTCTTTCGACAGCCTGTGGGTGGAGCACGTTTTCGATCCCGGCCTGCGTTCGGTCCATGATATCGTCGCCGCGGACCTGAACGGCGACGGGATGGCCGAGATTGTCACGATGGCCGGTGAGATGCAGGGAGTCACCCGTTCGGAAACCAAGGATTTGCGCTACTACCTGATCGCTGAAAACCCCGCCGGTCCATGGACGAAAGTCAAAATCGGTAACTTCGTGCATAGTGGCCTGGCGGTCGCCGATATTGACGGTGACGGGGATGTCGACATCGTGCGCAGCGATATCTGGCTGGAAAACGACGGCTCCGGCGGGGGCTGGGAACCGCACCAGATAGCCGGGATCGAGGACTGGGACCACGCCAGTCAGGCCGCGGTGGCGGATATCGACCGCGACGGGCGGCTGGACGTCGTCCTGGCCGAGGGAGAAATATCAGGGGCCAGGGTCGCCTGGTTCCGCTGTCCGGCCGACCCGGTCTCGCAAAGCTGGCAGGCCTGCCTGCTCTCCGCGGGAGATTCCACGATCAGGGGACCCTACCATTCGCTG
>VRUH01000089.1 GCA_019456185.1 Candidatus Glassbacteria bacterium
CGGCCGTAATAGCTGATTCCCAGCTCGTATATGCGCCACTTCCGGGCGCGCGCAATCTGCGTGCTGATCTGAATTTCGCAGCCGAAGTCTTTACATGTGAGGCGCAGGCTTTCCAAAACCTCCCGCGTGAACATCTTGTAGCAGACTTCGATATCGGTCAGGGTCTGATCATAAAGTAAATTAAAAATAAAAGATAACAGCCGGTTCCCCATGTAATGGTGAAAATACAAGGCCCGGTGCGGCTGCCCGTAGAAGCGCGATCCGTACACCACGTCGGCGACACGGCGCTTTACAATCAGATCGTACATGCGCGCCCAGTCGGCGGGGTCGTATTCCAAGTCGGCGTCCTGAAATACGATCACATCGCCCGTGGTTTCGGCCAGCCCGGTTTGCAGGGCGCCTCCCTTCCCCTGGTTCTGCCCATGGAACAGGGCGCGCAGCACGAATGACGGTGCCCCACTGTCGTCCTGCGGCACCAGGGTCAGATCGCCGTCCTCCTTGACCGCGAGGCTCCGATAAGTGGCGTCGGCCGGCACCACGTTCCGCTTGAGCCAGTCCGCGGTCCCGTCGGTCGAAGCATCGTCGACGACGATAATCTCGTTTTCTTGGTCGGGCAGCGCGGCGACAACAAATTCCAACATCCGGGCGATGGTGCTGGCCTCGTTGTAAGCGGGCATGACGATCGAGAAGTTCAACGGCCCTCAAATCTTTCTACAAAATCTCGGCGCCACAAGCCACGCTCCGAAATATCGGGTCAGGAGTATATCCGATATTTTCCGGATGACTCAATCCAAGTGGCAAGAATGATGGCAAGAATGGCGGTCGCGCACGAGGCCAGCCGTGATCTGGCAGTTTGCATAGCGATCCCCCCCCCCCGCCTTCTGTGTCGGGCTGATTTGGAGATCAAAATCCCGATCACACCCATCCGACGTGGTGTTCCACCCCACTGAGTCAAAGAATTTGTCCACGTAACAGTCCAAATTCGCATATGGTATTGAAGAAGCGGCCTGTATTCGACCATGGCGGACGTAGGCGATCCACATTGGGGCGCAATGGGCTTAACCGAATATTATCTCGTCTCGGACGACGTCTTGGCGGAATTCAGGGACAGGGCGGACGAACCGGAGTTCTGGGCCGCGCATTGGAAGTTAACGGACTATCGGCGCTTCCTGGAACGATTTGAAAACGGATATCTCGGGGAATTCGCCCGCGTACTGGGACGACCACCTGGTATCCCTCGCCATATGCCTGCCCACCGGAACGGAATCTCAAGGACGGCAAGATCAAATACATCCTGCGCCAGGCGGCGGCCGCCAACGTGGACCCGCAATACTGGATGCTGCCCAAGATCGGCCCGCAGGATTCCTTTTCCTTCGTCATGCGGTCGGACGCCGGTCGGGCCTGGCGGGCGGCGCGCCGCGAAGAGGTGCGGCAGTCCGGGGAATACCGCCTGTTGCGGTCCGCCCTTCCCGGCGACCGGGTCGAGGCCGACAGGCTTATCGGACTTGTGGTATGGAGGGCGGAGCAGGGGTGACGGGCGGGGGCTTGCCGCTTTTCGCTATCCGCCGACGTGATCCGAGGCGTAGCGGAAAGGTGAGGCCGTTCAACGGGAGGAGTATCTCTGGATGACGGGAAAACGAAGAAAATCGGCCGTTCGGAAGTGGATATCACCTTCCGCGGTCGAATTCGCCTGTTTCGGCTCCCGTTTCCGGTGCTCCGACCGTCAGACGGCTAGCGTTGGCCTTCGAAAAGGCGTCGAATGAAGAATGCCGGTTAACAGTGAAATTGAAGCAATGCGGATCGTCTTTTGGGGGACGTATGACCTGGGAAAGCCGCGCAACCGGATTCTGCTGAGAGGGTTGCGGGAAAACGATGTCGAGGTCGTCGAATGCCACGCAGACGTGTGGTCGGGGATCGAGGACAAAAGCCAGGTCACAGGATGGGGCCGGCGTTTTATGCTGTTGCTGCGCTGGATCTTCGCCTACCCGGGTCTGATCGTCAGGTATTTGCGCCTGCCGAAGCACGATGCGGTGATCGTCTGCTATCCTGGTCAGGTCGACGTGCTGGTGCTTTGGCCGTTCGCCAGGCTGCGCCGCGTGCCTATCGTGCTCGACGCCTTCCTCTCGCTCTACAACACGGTGGTCGAGGACCGCCAGATGGTTGGGCCGTCACACCCGCTCGCCCGCCTGCTCTACGGTCTGGAATGGCTGGCCTGCCGGGCGGCTGACCGGGTGGTCCTGGATACACGGGCACACGCCGAATATTTCGAGACCACATACCGGCTTTCCCCGCAACGGACGGCAGCGGTGTTCGTCGGCGTGGAGCCGGAGGCCTTTCCGCCGCGTGGCGCCGGGACGACGGACAGGCCCTCCGGTGCGCCGATCACGGTTTTGTTCTACGGCCAGTTTATTCCCCTGCACGGCGTCGATACCATCGTCCGTGCGGCCCGGATGCCGGTTGATGAGCCGGTCGAATGGGTGCTGATCGGGCAAGGCCAGGAAGAGGCCAGGATCCGGCGCATGCTCGATGAGCATCCCCTGGGACACCTGAGGTGGATTCCCTGGGTGGCGTACGAGGAGCTTAAGGACTGGATCGCCCGTGCGGATGTCTGCCTCGGCATCTTCGGCGACACCGACAAGGCGGCGCGGGTCATCCCGAACAAGGTGTTCCAGGTTCTGGCGGTCGGTGCGCCTCTGATTACGCGGGATTCGCCGGCAATCAGGGAGCTGGTGGACGACGAAACACCGGGCGTCTACCTCGTGCCGCCCGGCGACCCGGCGGCGCTGGCCGCGGCGGTGCGGCGGTTCGCCGCAGAGCGGAGAAATATGGCCGGGCTATATTGCGCTTTGAACGCCAGGTTCAGCCCATCCGCGATAGGGCAAGAGTGGTTGAGTTTGGTAAGGGCAACCGCATGAATCGTGACAATTGGTTTTGGGAGAATGACTTGCCCCCACGAACGATACCACTTTTTAAGTTAGACCGGACACCGATGGGCAACTGGGTTGCACTATCGCTCAGCGTGCTGGTTTTGCTCGGCGCGAGTGTGGTTCTTCGGGTGTTCGGATCGCCGCGGCGCGTATTGGAGACCACACGCATGGCAATATTGACAATACCTCGATTGTAAAAAAGATCCTCAACCTTCAATTAATCGACGATTCAATATCGAGCTAGGTGGGAGAAAAATTGTGCGCGTTATCGCTTTCTATTTGCCTCAGTATCACCCAATTTCGGAAAATGATGAATGGTGGGGACCTGGTTTTACCGACTGGGTCAATGTCGCGTCCAGCCGTCCAAGATTTAAGGGACACCATCAGCCGCACATCCCCGCGGACCTTGGATTTTATGATTTGAGACTGGAAGAGACCAGGATCGCCCAGGCTGAAATGGCCTCAGCCTACGGTGTGCACGGATTTTGTTATTACCATTACTGGTTTAACGAAAGGGTCTTGCTCGAACGGCCATTCAATGAGGTTCTTGAATCGGGCAAACCGAATTTCCCCTTTTGTCTGTGCTGGGCGAACGAAAATTGGACCAGGCGGTGGGACGGACGGGAAAAGGATGTTCTGATCGAACAGAAATATAAATCCTACGATTGCGAGAAACACATCGATTGGCTTTCGAAGGCATTCAGGGACCCTCGTTATATCCGGGTAAATGATAAGCCTCTATTCCTCGTTTACAACCCTTCGGCAATTCCCAACATTGGTGAAATAATTGTGAGATGGCGCCGCGCAACCAGGAAGAACGGTTTTCCGGACCTCTTCTTGTGCTCGATGATGAGCGGGCAAAACATATCCTGGAGGGAGATGCTGGACAACGGTTTCGACGCGAATGTCGAGTTCTATCCGAGAGGAAATATTTATGGCCCCAGACAGCTTGTCATCAAATCTCTTTTGGATGTTTTCCCTTTGGCTTGGTATGTGATCGTAAATTTTTTGAATATCGACCGGTACGTCCCGCTTTGCCGGTCATATGTTGCGTTTTCGTACAGAAGGATGGCCAAGATAGCGATGACGCAGGCAGACAATTTCGGCAAGGTGTTCCCCTGCGTTATGCCGAGTTGGGACAACAGCGCCAGGCGAACGGCCGCAGCAATGATCATCGAAAATAACGACCCCAAATTATATGGGGAATGGCTTGCACACGCCCTGAACAGGGTCGCAGGTAATGAACCGGACGAGCAACTTGTGTTCATCAACTCGTGGAATGAATGGGCGGAGGGCTGCCATCTGGAACCCGATAGGAATCACGGCCCCGCGTTTCTCGAGGAAACGGGAAGGGTGATCAATGAAGCGGAGAAAATACGAAAATCGAAATTAAAGAAGAACAAATGCGCGACCCATTAAATATTTTAAACGCTAGAACGACGGCTTTCCATATTTCTACGGATTATGTGAAGGGGCTGTAAGCCGTCTTTGTGTTACCCGCGACTATCCTGAAGAGCGTCATTTCAGCTTTGCCTCCCATTATTTCCAAGAAACTGCCGTGAGTGAAATCGAGAATCATACGAAAACCAATAAGCTGAGTGTCTGGCCCGAAAAGAATTGAGTGATTTCAGTGAGTTGTGATTCAGTCGTTGGTGGTTAAGCAAATGAGGAGACACAACATGTGGACTGAAATCACTCGCCTTCAGTATGATCGATCCGGCCTGCGTTACGCAAGCGACCTGACGGACGGGAAGTGGGAACTGATCGCCCCGCATCTTCCCGCCCGCAAACGACAGGGCCGTCCCCGAACGACGGACTTGCGCGAGGTGCTGAACGCGATCCTGTACATGGCGCGCACGGGTTGCCAGTGGGAGATGTTGCCGAAGGAGTTCCCGTCGAACAGTGAGACGCGGGTTTGAAACGAGTGGGCATCCGTTCGATCGCGCGCAACGCGGCCTATTTGGGAGCGGCGCAGGGTACGACCTACCTCGTGCGGGGCTTCTACGTCGTGGTGCTCGCCCGTTACCTGGGACCAGAGGTCTATGGCATCTTCGCCTACGGACTGGCTTGGTGTTTGGCGTTCCTTTATCTCACGTTCCTTGGCCGCGGGGAAATTCTGATTCGGCAGGTCGGTCGCGACCGGGAACGGGCCGCTTCCGTTGTGGCGCAAACATTGGCTTTGCGAATTCTTGCCGTGGGCGTCGCGGTGCCGGCCAGTATCCTCACCGGATGGTTCGCCAAAACCAACCCCCTGGCGTTGCAGCTCATCGTCATCTTTTCCTTGGCCATCGTCGGCCGCGGGCTTGCGGTATGGGTTGACCATCTGTTAACCCGAATTATTCACGCCACGTCGTGAATAATTCGGGTTAATTCGACTTCGCTTCGGCCGATAAGTTCATTTGATACCGGATATCTCTTGCCGTTCAGCCCGCCGCCGTTGGGCGAATGCCAAGCTTGCGGTGCACGGTCACGGCCATCAGAACGTTCCAAATGACGAGATTGCCGGCCGCGCCCACCGCCGCGCCATTCACTCCCCAGAGTGGTATCAAAAATAGGTTCGCAAGGACATTGAACGATACGGCGATGGCAAGGCTCCGCGCGACATCCCGTTCGTGGCCCGTCATTTGGAGGAGCACGCCGACCGATCCCATTCCCGCGTTGATCACTTGTGCAAGGCTGAGGATCACCAACACGCCGTAACCGTCGGTGAATTCCGCACCGAAGAGCAACAAAACCCAATGCCCGAGACCTATGAATACAAGCGCCACCGGCAGGGAAAGCAGCAGCGCGCTGCGCGCCGCCTTGGTCGCCAGGCCTTGCAGTTCTTCTCTTTTTCCCTCCGTGAATATTCTGGATATGGTGGGGGCAAGGGGGGCGTTGATCGCCAACAACGGAAGCGCGATCAGGGCCGCCGCAGAACTGGCGACGCCGAATATGCCTGTTGCTTCCGCGCCCGCCATCGACCCCAACATAATGACACCAAGGCTGGGGCCCAAAACGCCGATACCCGAGATCAACGTGAACGTGCGCGCGCTTCGCAGCCATTCCGGCGTGGCGAATTCGGGCTTGGCTCGCTTGATGTCGGGCGGCTGGAGGGCATGCCATAATGCGGTCGAAACCAGTAAGGCGACCAGCATGGCTGTTCCGAATAGACCGACGACGAGAGGCGCTTGCACCCCAACGCCGGGCAGGACCAGCGCGATCCCGAAGAAAATCGCGAGCAGACAAGGTTGAATAACCGTCTCGGGTATTTGCGCGGGCACGACCCGGTGCAACCCCATAAGCGCCGCTTGCGTGACGCGCACGAGCGCCACGAGAGGCAGCGCGAGGAGCCCGATCGAGAATGCCGTCGCCATTTGTTCTTCCAGGTCGCCCTCGAAGAGCCACGCCAGAACTGCCGCGGCCACGACTGTGCAAACCGAACCGCCTAACGCAAATTGCCGGGAGCGAAGGATAAGGCCGTTGAGCAATCCCCAGCGCTCGCCGGATTGATAACCGGCGACTTCCCGAACGAGCAGCCCCTCGAAACCCAGGATCGCGGGGACGCTAAGGACGCCGATCCACGTTATGGCGAAGGAATAGGCCCCGAATCCGGCCGCGCCCAGCGTGCGAGCGAAGGCAAGGGCTATCAAGAAGCGCGCTCCGGCATGAAACACGCGAAGGCCCAGCGTGCCAGCGGCGCCTCTGGCGATCCGCCCTTTCAGCAAGGGTGGCAAGAGGGAGGCAATATTGTCTCTCCGATCCATGATATTGCGAAGACCGCCCTAAAGGCGATCCTGATTGAGGCCGAGTCCAGGTCCGCTTATGCGGGAATGTAAGACACCAATCATCGGCGCGCGGTGCCGCCAGCGAAACGTTTCAACCTTCGCTTTGCTCTCCTGAACGGCTGAAGCAGCTTCCAATCTCGCCACACGGGATTACTCTTTGATTCATTCAGTTGTTTTTGTAAGTCCGCGATATGACTCACCAAGAGTGGGTCGAATGAGGACACCAAGGCGTCGTATTCTTGCCGCAGATGGTCGAATCTGGCGTCGATCTTTTCTATCTCGCCCCGACAGGCTTGGGTGAGAACCTGGAAAGTCTCGGGAACCAGGGAGGCCCAAACTCCGAACTCCGGAACAGGTTCGTCTTCCGGATGGATGTGATGGCGTAGATTCGGCGTCAGGAATTGCTCGACTTGCTTCATTGTTCCTTCTGTTGGGCTCGGAAGCTGGTGACTGGCAACTCGGGTGATTTTTTCCGCGGTCGAACGGGGATCGCGAAGAAGCTGGTCGTAACTGACGAAGATCCGCTTGCGACCGCGTGTCCAGTATTCCGCCGACAGATTATGATCGACCCAAAGAAAGGCCGATTTAATTCTGGCAAGTTCATTCCGCCGCTCCAGGGAATGGGCAACCTCAGATGGATGGCGATGCGTCAGGATGAAAGCGGTTTGGCAGCCTAGTTCGTCAAGAATCTCAAGCCACAACGGCGCCAACCGGCACAACCTAGGGTCCTTGATCGCCCAGATCGGGCAGGTCGCAAAGTCTCTGCGCAGGATGCGGATGATTTCGGTCCGAAACGGGCGAACGCGCTCGCTTGTCCACCAGGACTTCGGCAGACGGAGAACATCATACCAGGACGAGCCAAGCTCCGCGAGCAGGCGTTCATGTATATCCAGAATATCGGCGTGTTCGAAAAATCCCTTGTCGTTGTCGCCTGGCTCTGGGGGCAACAGAGATTTCCCCAAATTTACGCCGAGTAGGTTCAGCACCCCGGTCAAGGCCGAGGTGCCGCTGCGGTGCATGCCAAGGACGCAAATCGCGTGGTTTTTCATGTCAACTCGCTATACCTACATGAAGGCGAGCCAGCGTATAAGCTGATCTATCAGCCGGGAAGGATGCACTCGGTATAGGGAAACCACGCCAACTCGTTTCCGGAGAAAGGCCTGCAATCGGGATGACATCGGACCGCGCCACATCGTCAATTCATCAGTTGACTGTTTCTTTTACCCACGGTGTTTTTGAAAAATCCAAATATATTTTGGAGTGAAATGGCGATTCGTGGACCAAGAGCTCCTGGGCCCCCGGAGTCACTCCCGCGAAAGCGGGAACCCCCGGCTGCTTCGCGTGCCGCCTGGACTCCCGCCTTCGCGGGAGTGACATCGAGGCTCCGTCAAAACAAAACCTTCCCCTTTCAACCTAGATTCCCCAGATGGCTCCTCCCAGTTGCCGACGATGGTAGCACAAAGGGCGCCCCGGCACGAAACCGGCCCTAAACCGGCGCGGTAAGTCGCGATCCACCCTTTATCGGGCTGATTTGGCGATGGCGCGGGCCCAAGTCGGGCTGCCATCCGGAACCCGATAGGAAACACGGCCGCGCGTTTCTCGAGGAAACCGTTAGAGTTACCCGCGAATTGGCGAAACCACGTGGTTGCCAGAACAAAAATCATGTCTGAACGGTGTCGATGTCGAAAGAGATCTCCAAATCGGTAAGTTAGGAATAGGTTGAGCTCTTTCCGAAAGAGCCAAGGTCGCGTTATTGCTTGATAATGAATCCCCCGTGAACAATACGTAACCGGCTTGTTTCGCTCGTCCTTCGTGCGTTTCTGTCGATCAACTTGTATTGTGAAGTCAGCCTTTCACCTCACCCCGCCCCCAAACACTGCGCCAACTGCCTCTCCCAGTCCGGTAACGTGATACCGAATGCCGCCGCGATCGCGCCGTTGTCGAGCACCGACCAGGCCGGCCGCGCCGCGGGCAGCGGGTATTCGCTGGTGGGAATGCCGGTCACCCGAACATTCCTGCCGCGGCCGGCGGCGGCGTCCGCCTCCACGATCGCCCGGGCGAAGCCGCACCAGCTTGTCGATCCCGCCGCCGACAGGTGATAGAGGCCGCCGGCCTCGGCCAGGGACGGGCCCACCCCCGCGCCGCCTGGCCCGTTGACCACCCCCTCCGGCCGTACCCAGCTCGCGGCCAGTATCCGCGCCGTCGCCCCGGCGATGGCGCGGGCCCAGGTCGGGCTGCCGGTCTGGTCATCGACGATGCAGAGTTCGTCGCGCTCGGCGGCCAGGCGCCGCACGGTGGCGAGGAAGTTGGCGCCGCGAGCGGCGTAGACCCAGCTGGTGCGCAGGATCAGGTGGACCGGGCCGACGGCCCGGATCGCCCGTTCCCCGGCGAGCTTGCTGCGGCCGTACTGGTTCAGCGGCGCCGGTGCGTCGGCCTCCGTGTACGGGCGCGGACCACCGTCGGCCGCTTTGCCGCCCTGGCCGCCGAAAACGTAGTCGGTGGAGTAATGCACCAGGGGTATCCCGAGGCGCTTCGCTTCCTCCGCTAGAGCAGATCCGGATCAGACAGAATCGAAAGGGGATTCCCAAAGGTCGTAAAACATGATTCAAACTATGAGCTGGGTTAAAGGAGGCCAGCCATGGATGACACGACCTTATTCGGAAGACCTTCGTGAGCGAGTTGTTCGAGTTGTTGAATCGGGGACCTCACGCAATGCGGCGGCGAAGCAGTTTGATGTGAGCGTCAGTTTCGTTGTGAAGTTGATGCAGCGGTGGAAGCAACGAGGCACGATCAAGGCCGATAAATACGGCGGATGGAAGAAATCGAAACTGGCCCCCCATGCCGACCGCATACGAGCTCTGGTTAAGGAGAACTGCGACATTACCATCGACGAGCTTTGTGTCTTGCTGGCCGCCGAGGGGATCGAGGCGAAGCGCTCGACGCTTGGCGACTTTCTTCTGGCCCAGGG
>VRUH01000090.1 GCA_019456185.1 Candidatus Glassbacteria bacterium
AGTGCGGTTATTTCCCCGCGTGTTCCGGTTTGTGGCGGCTCATTTCCCATCGATCTCCCTCACCCTGATATTGCGGAAGCGGATCACGCCGCCGCCGTGGTGGTTCTGCAGGCCGAGATACCCTTGCGGCCAGTGGTCGACTATTTTCCCCGCCGGACGGGCCATCCAGTCCACCACGGTCTCGCCGTTGAGCACCACCAGGTAGTGTAATCCATCGCAGGTGATCTTGATTCTGTTCCACTTGCCCGGTCCCAGCGAGGCCAGCCTGGTTGCGGGAGCGGCGTCGTAGATTGCACCGGTGGCGTGCAGCAGGCCGCGGCGGGAGCGGTCCATGATCTGGATTTCAAAACTGTGGTGGATATAGTCGTAGCTCTCAGGCAGGGTGGGTACGCGCAGGAAGATGCCGCTGTTGGTGTTGACGCTGTCGCAGTTGAACTCCAGCTCCAGCTCGAAATCGGCGAACATCCGCTTTGAGTACCACAGCAGTCCGCCGCCGCCGTGGGCGGTCAGCTCGCCGGTTTCCCGGTCAATCGTGAAATAACCGTCGCCGGCGTGGTTCCAGCCGAACTTGGTGTAACTGCCGTATTCGTTCTTCTCCACCAGCTCCAGCCATTCACCCGCGGCGGCCTGCGCGTGGATGGCGAGCAGGCAGAGGGAGGATATCAGCAGGATTTTTTTCACTATAAGCTCCCCTGGAAAGAAGAACGCCCGGACGGATACGGTCGTCCGCCCGGGCGCGAAAATCGGTATGTGCGACGAACCCTAGAGCGGCATGACCCGGATATTGCGGAAATGCACGCTGGAGCGGTCGTCGTGGTTCTGCAGCCCGAGATAGCCCTTGGGCCAGTGGGTCGCCACCTTGCCCGCGGGCTGGACGTCCCACTCGTTGACCACTTCGCCGTTGAGCTCGATCTTGTAGTTCAAGCCCTTGAGCGTGAACTTGTAATGGTTCCACTCGCCGGTGGCCTTGGCGGTCAGCTTTGTGGGCGGCTTGGCGTCATAAATCGCGCCGGTGACCTGCTTGGGCGAGGGCCCGCCGGGAGTGGGCTTGGCGCCCTCGTGCAGCACGTGCTCCATGTCCTTGTCCAGAGCCGCATCGTAAATCTGGATCTCAAAACAGTCGTAAATGTACTGGTTGCTGGTGGGCACGTAGGGAATACGGATGAACACGCCGCTGTTGGTCGCCTTATCGTCAACCTTGAAATCCATTTCCAAAACAAAGTCGCCGAACTGCTGGGCGCTGTACCAGAAAAGGCCCATCCCGCCGTGGCCGGTCAGCACTCCGGTTTCTCTGTCAAGGTCGAAGTAGCCGGGGCCGTAATGGTTCCAGCCGTGCTTGTTGTACTTGCCGTTCTCACCCTTCTTGATCAGGTCGATCCAGCCCTCGCCTTTGCTCGTCGATCCCTGGGCGTAAACGGAAGAAACGTTAAACGCCACCGCCGCGGTGAGCAGGGTGATACCGAAAGCGAGCTTACGCAGAATGGTGCTGGTCATCCTTTTTTCCTCCATGCTGAGGGTTGTGCTAACTGGAACGTCAGTTGATATCGGTCGTCCACTGGTTGAACAGAGCCTCGGTTCCGGCGGCATCGAGTTTTTCCGTACTGATCACGATCCTGAACCGGAACGTGGCCGACCGGCCCGGTTCCAAAGTGAAATTTAACTCTTTTTCACCTTTAGTGAAAGTCTTCCAGCCAAACGGGTTGGCGGCGAACAGGCCATAGCCCCGGGCATGCCAGTAGGTGGGGTAGGTGGGGTTTTCGGGATGGCCGAAAATGCCCACCGTGGCCGCCTTGCCTTCCACCGTACCGGTCAGGATACACCACTTGGCGGCGGTGCCCCACACCTCGCGCTCGTCCACCTTGCCCTCGCTGCTCAGGTAGGTGCCGTCCACGCCCTCGTTGGCCAGCCGGGCCACCTCGGTGATATCGCCGTGCTCGTCCACGAACCGCAACGGCTCGTCGCTGGGTTCCTCCAGGGAGCGGGTCAGCCGGATACCGAACGCGCCTTCCTTCGTATCGCCGAACACGATCCGCTCATCAGCGGCGGTCAGGGTAATCACCCGGTCGACAATCCGCAGGTTGCCCTCGGCCCGGAAGAAAATTTTGTCGTGCTCGGTGAGTTGTTTCGCACCCTCCAGGGTCTGCCAGTCCATGGTCACTTCGATACTGCCCGTGCCATGGCCGCCGGAGATCGCATCGACCGAGCGGTGGACAATCCGCCCGTACCGTCCCGATTCGAGGTTAACCGAATCGCTGGTGCCCCAGTAGTCGATCCCGTTGACATCGCCGTAGTTGAACCAGTGGGAGAGGTGGTGCGGGTGGTCGACCCGCTCGCCGGGCACCATCGCCACCGGGAAGCTGCGGCTGTAAATCCGGCTGTCGGCGGCCCGGATCGGATGGATTACCGGCTTGTAAAGCCTCTCCCAGTAGCAGTAGCTGGTGAACGGCTGGCCGTCGACAGTGACGTCCACCTGACGGTTGGCCTGGTCGTGCGTAATTTCGATCATCGGTTTCATCGTCTCTTTCTCCGCTGAACCACCGGCGGCGGCGCCGGGCGCGTTCTCTCCGCCCGAGCAGGCGATAATTGCCAGGATCGCCCCCGCGGCTGCATAACAGTTAATTTTCATGATGGCCCCCACTCCGGTCAAATAGTTACTTGGTGATCGATCTGCAAGGTCCGGATTCAGTTATCCGGCAGACTGAGATTAGCTGGAAAAATATCAGTTCACGACTTCCGATCGAGTTTATCGGTCACCAGCCGGGAGATATCGCCCACTGTAACGGCACGGGCCACTCCCGCTCCGGCCAGCTCCACCCCGAATGCATCCTCAAGCGCGGCGGCCAGCCGCAGCCGGTGGAGCCGCTTTTCCGCGCCAGTTCACGCTCCGGGGCGGTGATATTCAAACTTAAACGCAATGCGCGTGGCAGTCAATCCAATCCTGGCGGGAAATGCTTCAGACAGTCCGACCCAGCCCCAGCCCCACCGCCAGTGAACAGAGGCCGATTGCGTTCTGCAGCAGGATGTTGGCGCCGGCGTGCAGCCAGGCGGGACTTTAACCACTGGATTGACTCTTGTCAAGCCTGACCGGCGTCTGCCTTGACAGCGGCAGGCTGAAAGGCGATTTTGAAAACCCGGTAAAAATGCGGAAAGGATTGCTTAATCGATTCAGCGGAGGGGCGGCATGCGTTATCGTACTTTCGGACGGATGGGCTGGAAAGTGAGTGAAGTGGGGTTCGGGGCCTGGGCTATCGGCGGGGACGCGTGGGGCAGGACGGACGACGAGGTCTCGGTCCGCACGATGCACGAGGCGCTGGAGAAGGGTATCAACTTTATCGACACGGCCCAGGCCTATGGCGACGGACACAGTGAGCGGCTGATCGGCAGGATGCTCTCCGAACGCTCCGGCGGCGAGCGGGTCTTCGTGGCCACCAAGATTCCGCCCTGCGGCAAGCACTGGTGGGTGGACCGTGATTTCGACGATATCCAGCAGTTTTACACGGCAAGCTATCTGCGCGAGCGCACAGAGTTCAGCCTCAAAAACCTGGGCGTGGAGGCGGTCGACGTGATGCAGCTCCACACTTGGACTGTGGGGTTCAACAAATACGACGAGTGGTACGAAACGTTCGAGAAGCTTAGAGATGAGGGCAAAATTCTCGCATTCGGGATCTCGGCCAGCGAGCAGAATCCCCAGGATGTCACTCCGCTGGTGGAGCGGGGCAAGCTGGACAGCGTCCAGGTGATCTACAACATTTTCGAGCAGCGTACGGCCGCAAGCGTGCTGGAACCCTGCGGGGCCAACGGTGTGGGCACAATCATCCGCGTTCCGCTGGACGAGGGCTCGTTGACCGGTAAGTTCAACGAGAACACCACTTTCCCCAAGGGCGACTTCCGGCGCAAGTATTTCGGCGGCAACAACCTCAAGGCGACGATCAAGCGGGTGGAGGGAATCCGTCGCTGGAAGGAGGACCGCCTGCCCGATTTGAGCATGGTCGAGCTGGCGCTGCTGTACACGCTCAGCCACAAGGACGCCTCCACAGTGATAGTCGGCATGAAAAACCGGCAGCAGCTGGAGGCGAACGTGAAAGTGGGCGGGATGGATCTGCTGAGCCCGGAAATCCTGGAGGAAATGAAGCAGTTCAAATGGACCCGCGACCCCTGGACCCAGGACCTGGAAGTCTGAGGGGCTTGTAACCGCAGCTAACTTCAACGCACGGAGCAGCTCAGGTGAAACTTGCTATCGTCTCAATCATGGTTGCCGCGGTGCTCGGGACCGCTGCATCGGCGAATGCACAGCGGACAGTGATTGTCCGGCCGGTGGAGATCGACAGTGTGCTGGTCAACCCCGGGATGGGCTTCAACATCAGCCAGCATATCAGCCACCGCAAGGGCCCCGACGGCACCTACCCGATCACCGGACCGGACCTGGCCGGCGACGAGTACCCCGAGTGCACCCTGGCCTATCTCCGGTTCGACTGGCGTTATTTCGAGGAGGAGCGCGGGAAGTTCAACTGGTATCTGATCGACCGGGCGCTGAAGCTGGCAACAGAGCGCGGCCAGCGTCTGATGCTGCGGATTGTACCTTACGGCAACAGGCGTGACGCCGATATCCCGCAGTGGCTGCGCGACGAGATCGGTCCCAGCGGGGAGCTGCCCCACGGTTACTGGCGAGTGGACCACGAGGACCCGCGCTATATCCGCGCGCTCACCGAAATGGCCGCCGCGGTGGGACGGCGTTACGACGGTCACCCGGACCTGGAGTTTGTCGATATCGGCATAGTGGGATTCTGGGGAGAGGGCGCCGGCAGCGCCCTGCTCAGCGAACCGACCCGACGTAAACTGGTTGACGCCTATCTGGATGCGTTCGAGGAAACCCAGCTGGTCATGCTGCTGACCGACCGGCGGACAAACAGCTACGGCGTATCGCAGCGCAATGTCGGCTGGCGTGTCGACTGCCTGGGTGACCTGGGATTCTGGGCCAATGAGCAGGGCGGCTGGAACCATATGAACGACTACTATCCACAGGCAATCTACGGCTACGGTGTGCGTGACTCGTGGAAACACGCACCCGTGGCCCTGGAAATCTGCGGCAGGTTTTCCACCTGGAGCGAACGCGAGGGCTACGCCGCCGCCGATGTCGATTATATCATCGACCAGTCGCTGAAATGGCATGTCTCCTCGATCAACGGCAAATCATCGGTCTGGCCGAAGCAGTGGCAGCCCCAGCTCGAACGCTGGCTCAAGTCGCTGGGCTACCGGTTCGTGCTGCGCAAGTTCACCTTTCCCGACCGGGTCAGGCCCCACGGCAAGCTGGAAATTACCACCTGGTGGGAGAACAGGGGAGTCGCGCCGATATACCGTCAGTACCCGCTGGCCATCCGCCTGAAGGGCCGGGACGGGAGCGAGGTGTTCCTGACTGACGCCGATATCACCGGCTGGCTGCCCGGCGATATCGTCTACGACAGCGCGGTGTTCCTCCCGCATGGAATGCCCGGGGGCGAATACGAGATTCAGCTGGCGCTGCTCGATCCACATACCCGCAAACCGGGAATCAAGCTGGCTATCGAGGGCCGGACCGCCGACGGCTGGTACTCGATGGGCAAGCTGACGGTCGGCGAAACCATGAAATAGAGGTGGCTCGATGGCGCGGTATCGGTTCTTGATCCTCGTGTTACTGCCGTTCGCTGCACTCTTTGCCTGTGCCTCTCCTCCGGAGCCGGCGGACCTTGTCCTGACCGGCGGCACGGTATTCACCGCCGACAGCGCCCGCACGCTGGCCGAGGCGGTGGCGGTTCGCGGCAACCGGATCGCGGCGGTGGGCGATGCGGATGATATCGCCGCGTATATCGGGCCGGGGCGCACCAGGGTTATCGAACTCGACGGGGCGTTTGTCACGCCGGGGTTTAACGACGCCCACGCCCACCTTCTCGGGGTTGGCGAGGCGATGGAATCGCTGGACCTGGCGGGGGTCACCAGCTGGGATGTGATCTGCCAACTGGTTGCGGAGAGAGTGGGCCAGGCCGAACAGGGCGAGCTGGTAAAGGGTATGAGATGGGACCAGACCCTGGTGGGAGACGGCGATCAATGGCCGACCAAAGACCTTATCGACCCGGTTTCGCCGGACAACCCGGTGATCCTTCGCCGCGTCGACGGCCACAGTGTGCTGGTTAACAGTTATGCCCTTCGCGAGGCGAAGATTACCTCGGCGACACCGGACCCGGAGGGCGGCGCGATTGTCCGCGATAAGAGCGGCGAACCCACTGGAGTGCTGAAAGAAAACGCCATGGGGCTGCTCGGAGCGGAAATCTACGGGGCCCGCAATGACCCCGCTGTCCAGGAAAGACGTGTCGCGCTGGCGCTGAGGCGCGCCGCCGAAGTTGGAGTGACAAGCATAACTGAAATCGGCGGCGACCCGAAAGTGCTGGAGAAACTGGCCCGCGAGCACCGTCTGACCGCCCGGATCAGCTATTCGCCATCGCTGACCGATGAGATCAGCACACTGATTCGCTACGAGGCGCTCAGAGCCGCCTGGGAGCAGTATCCCACGCTGCGGTTCGGATTTCTCAAGAATTTCATGGACGGGACCCTGGGGTCGGCCACAGCGGCTCTGTTCCGGCCGTTCAATGACAATCCCTCGACCTCCGGCGTACTGGTTCAGACTGTCGAGGAGTTGACCAGGAAAGTGCTGATCGCAGACAGGCGCGGTTTCCAGATCGGGATCCACGCTATCGGCACGCGGGCAAACCGCCTGGTGCTGGATATCTACCAGCAGGCGATAGTCGAAAACGGCCGCCGCGACAGCCGTCACCGGATCGAGCACAGCCAGATTCTGACCGAAATGGATATCCCCCGATTCTCTTCTCTCGGCGTGATCGCCAGCATGCAGCCCACCCACTGTATCACCGACAGGAGCTATGCCGAGAGCCGTCTGGGCAAAGCACGCTGCCGGTACGCATACGCCTGGCGCAGCCTGCTCGATGCCGGCGCGGTGGTGGCGTTCGGCAGCGACGCCCCGGTGGAAGCCCTGGACCCGCTGGAGGGACTCTACGCCGCTGTGAGCCGCAAGGACCGCGCCGGCGAGGATGGGCCGGGATGGATTCCGCAGGAGAAAATCTCGATGGCCGAGGCGATCAAACTCTATACAACAGTACCCGCTTATGCGGAATTCCAGGAGTGCGAAAAGGGCATGCTGGTTCCCGGCATGCTGGCCGACCTGGCCGTTTTCGACCGCAACCTGCTGGAAGCGGGCGAGCGCGAAATAATGAGTTCACGAGTATTGTACACCGTGTTCGACGGCGAAATTATTTATGAAAATACATACTGATGTGTCCCGTTTTTCACCCCTCAACACCAGCGGAGGACGAAAATGAAAAGACTGCTGCTCGTATCGCTCTGCCTCTTGAGTTTCTCCATTCTGGCGGCTCAGGACAAGTACCCGGATACCACTCTGGTGCGGCCGGTGGAGATCGACAGCGTGCTGGTCAACCCGGGAATCGGGTTCATGACGTTCCAGCGCTTCAACGGCGATACTCTCAACGCGGGGAGTGGCTGGACCGAGGCAGAGGCCATCGTGTACCAGGATTTCGATGGCGACCTGACCAACCCGGACTACCCGGCCGCCTCGACCGCCTATTTCCGGGTCTACTGGAAGTTCCTTGAGCCGGAAGAGGACAAGTATAACTGGGACATAATCGACAAGGCCCTGAAAACTGCCGCCGAGCGAGGCCAGACCCTGCTGCTGCGTATTGCCCCTTACGGCAGCGGGCCGGAGCGGGATGTGCCTGGCTGGGTGCGGGAGCTTTTCGGAAAGGAAGAAAAACCGGAAGAAAAAAAATATTACAGATGGCGCGTGGATGCAGATGACCCGCGCTATATCGAGCATTTTACCGACATGGTCCACGACCTGGGCGACCGTTATGATGGCCACCCGGACCTGGAGCTGGTCGATATGTCCCTCGTTGGCTACTGGGGCGAGGGGGCTGGCTCGGCGGTGCTGCAGGATAAGACCCGCAAGAGGCTGGTGGATGCTTACCTAGATGCTTTCAAGAAGACGCACAAGGTGATGCTGCTCACCGATGAGAAGACCAACAAGTACGGACGGGAAAAAGGGAATGTCGGCTGGCGGGTGGACTGCATTGGCGATCTGGGGTTCTGGGCCAAAGACCCGGGCGGCTGGACCCACATGTGGGATTATTACCCCCAGGGGATAATCGATTTCGGCATGGCCGATGCCTGGAAGACCGCGCCTGTGACACTTGAGATCTGCGGCACGCTGCTCAACTGGCGAGACAAGCAAGGCTACAACCTGGAGCAGGTGCGCTATATTTTCGACCAGAGCCTGAAATGGCATATCAGCAGTTTCAACGCCAAGAGTTCCGCCGTGCCGCCGGAATGGTGGCCCGAGGTCAACCGCTGGCTCAACAAAATGGGCTATCGGTTCGTGCTGCGACGTATCTCTTACCCGGACAAGGTCCGCCCCCACGGCAAACTCGGTTTCCGCACATGGTGGGAAAACAAGGGCGTGGCACCGATCTACCGCGAATACACGCTGGCCCTGCGGATGGTGGGCAAGAACCGCACCGAGGAGTTCTATTTCGACGAGGACATGCGTGGCTGGCTGCCCGGAGATATCATCTGGAACGACGCTGCGTTTCTGCCGGTAGACATGCCCGAGGGCGACTACGAACTTCAGATAGGTATTCTCGACAAGCGCACGCGTAAACCAGCGGTGCAGATTGCAATCGAGGGCCGCCGCAGCGACGGCTGGTATCCGCTGGGTAAGATAGCCGTGAAGGAAGACTCACTGAAGTAAAGGCTTGAAAGTCAAAGGCAAGGACAAAGCCGCGCCCGGCATGCTGGCCGACCTGGCCGTTTTCGACCGCAACCTGCTGGAAGCGGGTGAGCGCGAAATAATGAATTCACGAGTATTGTACACCGTGTTCGACGGCGAAATTATTTATGAAAATACATACTGATGTGTCCCGTTTTTCACCC
>VRUH01000091.1:0-7322 GCA_019456185.1 Candidatus Glassbacteria bacterium
GCACGCGCTGGTCAACCTCGGCGGAGAGATCGGCGTGCTGGGTGTGGGCTCCAACGGCCGCAACTGGCGAGTCGGTATCCAGCACCCGCGGATGGCCGCCAGCCACCTGGGAGTGGTCAACCAGAGCGCCGGGTGGTACGTGGCCACCAGCGGCGACTACGAACGGTTCCTGATCCGTAACGGACTCCGCTACCATCACATTCTTGACCCCTCCACCGGGTTTCCGGCGATGGAGCATGCCGTGATGAGCGTCACCGTGATCGCCGGCAGCTGCCTGCTGGCCGATGCAATGGCCACGGCGGCGTTCGTGCTGGGACCCGTTGAGGGTATCCGGTTCCTGGAGAGCCAGGGCGCCCGCGGGCTGATAGTTTACGCTGCCGACGGCGACCGGGAGGGAGGAGAAATAACCTTCCGGGCCACTGCAGATTTCCTGAAAATCATGCAGCCCGATCTTGACGGGCGACCGATTTACTGAACCTGATTTCCCATGAACCGATCCGATTTCAGACTACCGCCGCTGGTGACCACAGCAGACTGGCTGCTGCTGGGCGCGGTGCTGACGGTATCGGTGCTGTTTTACGGTTTCAGGTTCTTCGGCGGCGAGAGGGGGGGGCCGCTGACCACCGTGATCCGGGTGGGCGATGAGCGGGTGGCCGAATTGCCGGTCGGTACGGATACGGTACTTGTTATCGAGGGCCGGCTGGGACGGTTGAAAGTTTTGCAGCGCGGCGGCGAAGTCTGGTTCGAGGGAGCTCCCTGCCGGCTGAAAATCTGTGAGCGAACCGGCCATATCGCCCGGGCGGGAGAGATTATCGTCTGCGCTCCCAGCAGGGTCATGGCCCGCCTGGAATCAGCCGCCGGAGGCGAATCGGGAGGTCTGGATGCAATCTCCCGCTGAACGCGCCGCTCGGAATCTCCGGGATGCAGAGGAGGTGAGGCGCAGGATCGAGCGGTTGAGCCTGATCGCCGCGGCCACCGTGTTCGAGATAATCCTGTTCACGCTCGACTCGGCGATACCGAAGCCGATCCCCTGGATCAAGATCGGCCTGGCGAATATTGTCACCCTGGCCCTGCTGGTGGGCGCGGGCTGGCGGGTAACCGCCGCGGTCCATTTTCTGAGGATCATGATCGGAGCAGTTTTCCGCGGCGGACTGTTCACCCCGTTTTTCCTGTTGAGTTTTGGCGGCGGCGCAGTATCTTTTATCGTGATGGCGCTGGCAGTGCGCTGGGCCATGCCCGTTATGGGCTTCGCCGGCGTCAGTTTTCTGGGCGCGCTGGCGCATAACACGGTTCAGTTGCTGCTGGTGGCTGCGGCCATGGCCGATAATTCCGTGCTGGTGCTGCTGTGGCCCGCGGTACTGCTGTTCAGCCTGCTCTACGGTGGGTTTACCGGCTGGTGCAGCTTCCATTTCTGCCGACGGATTCCGCAACTGACCGACGGCAGGCTGGCCGAGGCGCGAACGGGCTGAAAAAATACGGACGAAAAATCACGTAACTGTCAGCCGTGGAGGCAATGGTGCAACGCAGACGGTTTCCGGTTTACCTGACCGTGCTGATTGTCGGGATGCTGATCGGAGGATACCTGGGCGAGATCCTGGCTACGGTGATGCCCGACGGAGTGGCCAAGGACTTCTTCCTGACCTCGATCGCCGGGAATTTCGGACCGGTGACGCTCGATCTGGTGATTATCGCACTGACTCTGGGACCGCTGGAAATAACGTTGAATCTGGTGGGAATTCTGGGGATTTTTGTTGCTTTTTACCTGTTCCGGTGGTTCATCTGAACTAGTCTTGCCCCGGGACCAGCCAGACCGCTAACCGATAGTTACCTGGTTGCGGCCCTTGTTTTTGCTGGCATACATCAATTCATCGGCCTTTTTCAGGATCGCTCTTTTATCCATGTCCTCCCCGGACGATGCCAGCGTCGCGCCGATCGAGATAGTGACCTGCACTGAATCGCCGTTGCACGCGATCTCCAGCCCCTCGATGGTCTTGCGCATCTTTTCCGCCACAACCTCGAGTTCACCCATGCCCAGATTCAGCACTACCGCCACAAATTCCTCGCCGCCCCAGCGGCCCACGATATCCGATAAGCGGATCACGGTCGACAGATTCTGGGCCACGCTCCACAGTACCTTGTCGCCAACTTCGTGCCCGTATCGGTCGTTGACCCGCTTGAAATGATCGATGTCGATGAACATCAGGCCGAAGTCCAGGTCGTAACGCTTCATCTCGTCGGTTTTGGATTCGATAACCTTGTCCAGGTACCGGCGGTTGGCCAGGCCGGTGAGGGGGTCGATCAGGGCCAGCTTGCGCAGTTTTTCGATCACGTTGCGCGCCGCGATTCGCGAGCTGTTGTCGTGGAAGATCTGGACGACCCCGCTGATCTTGCCGTCGGCATCGTGAATCGGTTCGATCCGGCAGGCGATCGGGATTCTGTTTCCCTCGTGGTGCAGAAGGAATAGCTCCGCCTCGCGGGTCCTGCCGTCCTTGAGGGTCGACTCGATCGGGCAGTTGTCTCCACAGCCGTCGCTTTCCATGTCCGGGCAATGGGTCGCTATCTCCGAGCAGACCAAGCTGCCGACTGCATCGTTAAACGCGTATCCGCTGATATTCTCGGCGCTTTTATTCCAGAAAGTGATCTTCTTTTCCCTGTCGACACACACGATCCCGTCGAACAGCTTGTCCAGAAGATTTTTGTAATATTCCACCGTAGGCGACATGGCTACAGCTCCCTGTCAGCCGGTTATTTAATCGTTCTCATCCCCGGCCATTGCCTGGCCGCCGGTTGAGTTGGCCGTTGATCTGATATCGCGGAAGTCCTTGACGTCCATGCTTTTCATCAGTTCGGAGCTGAACATGGCGAAATACGCCTGCATCCTGGTCGAAATCAACTGTATTGCCAGCCGCTTGCGGCTTTCGGCAAGCTTGTCCATGTCGGCCTCTTCGCGCTGGACGACTTCCAGCAGATAATACATGTAATCGGTCTCAATCAGCGAACTCTTTAGACCAACAGGTAATCCGAAAGCTGTGCCGATAAACTCGTTGTTGCGCCCCGGGCCGGTCAGGCCGCTGGCGCGGCTGAACATGCCGCTGGTGTCGACAGCCAGGCCCTTGTCCTCGGCGAAACTCGTCAGGTTCATGTAGCTCTCGTAGCCCTCGATCATCGGCTCGACCCGGCCGCGGGCAACTTCCTTCTTGGCCTTCAAGCTCAACAGACGGCGGATCGACTGCGCGGCCTCCTCGAGCGGGATCTGTCCCTCTTCCTTGCGCCGGGTGACTTTAGCCAGCATCACTGATTCCTCGGCCTGCACGCCCTGGCGCACGACCGTGATCGGATAGCTCAGCTGACCCTCCTTGGCCCCATAGAGAAAGTCCATTAACTCGCGGGTAAGCTGCAGGCCCGGAATCTGGCCGCCAACGGCGAATTCCCCGGTCTCGCTGACAACCAGTCCGCTGTCGGTGGCCACCCTGACGAATGAATCAGCGGATTCGGCCATCAGCTTGCGCAGGCTGCGGGTTCTGGCCCGTACCTCGCGCATCGTTTTACGACCGGACATTATCCGGGTGAGGATCCTGCGCGCCTTGACCTCGCGCTCGCCATCCTGGACCCGGACGCTGTCGGTACGCACCAGCTGGTATCCGAAAGCAGTCAGCGTCGGATCGCTGGTCTGGCCCGGCTTCAGGGAGAGGGCCAGCTCCACCATCGCATCGTCGGTATAGTCGCCGCGGGAGAACCAGCCGAGATCGCCGCCGCTGGCCGCCAGCGGTCCCTGGGAATAGCGCATGGCCACGCTGTCCCACTCCTCCTCGCCCCCGGCCAGGATACCGGCGATCGCTGTCAGCGAATCGAGCGCTGCGGAGGTGTCTTCGGCGCTGGGAATAAGCGGCAGGAACACGTACTGCAGGTTGACAGTCTCGGGCCGCTGGTACTGGTCGCTGTGTTGATCGTAATAGTCCGCCACCTGCTGCTCGGTAACGCTGACCTCGCTGTCGTTAACCAGGGAGTCGGGGTCGAACGACAGGTAGATTACGCTGACCCGCTCCTGAACTGCCCGGAACGCCCGTTCCACTTCCGCGTCGGTCAGCTTGCCCAGCGAAGCGACCTCGAGGAACAGCTTGAGGCTGGGGATTTTCTGGCGCGCATCGTTCTCGAGTTCCAGGATCAGGTTGGCCGCGGCCGGATTGGAGAGCAGGGACAGGTATTTCTCGAAATCGAACCGTCCATCGGTCTGCAGCTGCGGGGATTCGCGCAACTCCTGGATAGGGTTGCTGCGGATATACTCGATAATCTCGCTGTTGTACACTCCGATAGAGCGGCTCTCGTAAACCTTGCCCAGTATCACCTGGTTGACTATTTCGTTCCACACCTGGTCGGCGATCCGGTCGATTTCCCAGGCAGACAGGCTGCCGCTGGCCCGCTGGCTGCTGGCCAGGTTGACGGTGTTCTGCACGCGCTGCTCATAGAGCGTGCGCTCGATTTTTTCCCCGTTAATCTCCCCGGCGTATTTCATGCCCAGCATCTCCTGCTGGCTCTGCTGCATCAGGTAGTCATCGAGACCGGTCAGCGATACGGCCATCCAGCCGACGAAGAAAAAGATCAGGATGTAGAAAATAATTTTCATATTATTGCGGAAAGTCTGCATCATGGCTGAAAAACACCTCGCTGATTATTTTAGGTAAAAGCCTTCCACGATCGGATTTCTACACGGCGTTACGGGCATGCAACGCCCAGAACTCAACAACAGATGAAATTATAAGCTCTGCAATCGTACGTCAATCAATTTATCTGTTTGTCTTACATTTACGATGAAGCGCCCGACCCCCGAGGGAGATGTCTTCCGTTTGCATGGCGTAAGTGCCTGCCGCAGTGGTCTGAAGGCATTATTTGAGTTGACTTTGCATTTTGTCCGGACTATTTTAATCAGATCATCACCCGCGCTGATCTCGAGGCACGGGGCCGGCTGTTCTGACCGCGGCTTGGCCGGTCGCACGAGACTCTTCACCGAGTTGACACATGGGGCTGCAAGAGGAAATCACAGAACTGGAGCAGAGGTTCGCCGAAGCTCCGGACTCCAGACTGTTTCTCCCGCTGGCCGACGCCCTGCGCAGGGCTGGAGAACTGGAACGGGCGGAAAAACTCTGCCGCGAGGGCCTGGAGCGTTTCCCCGCGTTCAACAGCGCCAGGATCCTGCTGGGCGAATGCCTGGCCGAAGGCGGCAAGCTGGAACTGGCGGTGCGGGAACTGGAGGCGGCGGCCAGCCTGGACAGCGGCAACCGGAGGCTGAAAGCCGAGTTGGCGGAAATCTCCGAGAAGATGGGGGACAGCGGGAAAGCCGCCGGGTCGCCTTCGCAGTCCGGCGTTGAACTGCCGGAAGTGGCCGTGCCGCCGGAGGAGACCGGGAAAGCGGTGGGGACGGCGGCTGACAGCGATGAAAGCGACAGTGTGGCTGAGGCCCGCGAGGCTGAAAGCGCCGAACACTCGAGCGGGAGCGATTCGGCTGGCGAGAGCGAGATGTTTATCACCCGTACCCTGGGCGATATCTACCGGATGCAGGGTCACGACCGCAAGGCGCTGGAGATTTACAACAAACTCGTGGAGGAAGGCCAGCGCAATCCGGAGTTGAAGACTAAAATCGATGAGATCGCGGCCCGGCTGGGCAAGGAGCCTCCGCAGATAATTGAACCGCCTGTTGAAGCTCTGGCTCCGGATGCCGCGGTCGGTGCTGAAACCGATCCTGTGCCTGCCGCGCGTGACGAGGGCCGGTACGAGGAACGGATTGACACGATATTCCACTTCCTGCTGGGCGACTCGCCGGAGCACGGGGAAGGCCCTGGCGGAATAAGTGTCCCGACAGGGGTGGAATCGGCGGGAGCCGGCAGCGGGGATTTCGTCGATTTGATCGAAGACTGGCTGGATGGCCTGAAACAGGAGTGACGGGATGATCCGGATCGCGGTGATAAACGGGCCCAATCTCAACATGCTGGGCCGCAGGGAAACCGGTATTTACGGAAGCGGCAGCCTGGAGGATATCCAGCAGGCGCTCGTGGACCGGTTCGACGGCCGGGCGGCGCTCAATTTCCACCAGTCCAACTCCGAGGGAGAACTGGTGAGCATGATCCAGGGCCTGGAGGGTGAGGCCGAGGGTATCGTGATCAACGCCGGCGCCTACACTCATACCAGTGTGGCTATCCGCGACGCCCTGCTGGCCGTGGGCCTGCCCTTTGTCGAGGTCCATCTGTCAAACGTGTTCGCCCGCGAGGAGTTCAGGCACAGCAGCCGGCTGGCCGACGTGGCGGTCGGAATTGTCTCGGGATTCGGAGCCGCCAGTTACGCGCTCGGCCTGGAGGGTCTGCTGAGCAGGCTGGCGGAAAAATAATACTTAATCTAATAACTGGATTGGAATTCAGGAGGAATGCAAGTTGGCGAGTACGGCTGATTTCAGGAACGGGATGGTTATCGAAATCGATGGTGAACTGCTGCAGATAGTCGAGTTCCAGCATGTCAAACCCGGCAAGGGCGGCGCGTTTGTGCGCACCAAGCTCAAAAGAGTCCTTCGGGGCGCGGTGCTGGACAAAACGTTTCGCGCCGGCGAGAAAGTTGACGAGGTCCGGCTGGAAAACAGGACCATGCAGTACCTGTATCCCGACGGCAATCTGTATTATTTCATGGACAACAATTCCTATGAACAGTTTCCGGTCAGCGCGGATGTGATCGGCGACCAGGTCCGCTACCTCAAGGAGAATATCGAGGTTACGGGGCTTTTCCGCGAGGATTCCCTGTTGATGGTGGAATTGCCGTTCTTCGTGGAGCTGGAAGTCACCGAAACCGACCCCGGTATCAAGGGAGATACTGTCAGCGGAGGCACCAAGCCGGCCAAACTCGAAAGCGGAGTCACGGTCAGCGTTCCGCTCTTTATCGAGGTCGGCCAGAAAATCAAGGTCGACCGCCGGACCAACGAATATCTGGAACGGGCCAACTAGGGTTTCCGCCCCCAGACCGCTAGTCCCTCTAACGAAAGAGAAAACAAGTGACCAGAGAGCAAACCTCGGAACCGAAAGAGACCTTCATGGACGTCAGGTACCTGAAGAAGCTGATCAAAGTGGTCGAGGAGAGCGAGATCAGCGAACTGGAGATCGAGGGCCGGGGCGGCCGGGTCAAGATAGTCAAGCACCAGCCGGGCGGCCAGGCCATGGTCGATGTTCCCCATCCTGCTCATGCATCAGCCCATCCCGCGCCCTCAGGTGCGGAGGGTGAGCCTGCCGCTGCTGAAGCGGAGAAACAAGTCGAGTCAAACCTGGTTGAAATCACCTCTCCGATGG
>VRUH01000091.1:7332-8919 GCA_019456185.1 Candidatus Glassbacteria bacterium
CGGGACGTTTTATGCCGCTCCCGGCCCGGGAACTCCGGCGTTTGTCCAGGTCGGCGACAGGGTGAAGCTGGGCCAGACCCTATGTATTCTCGAGGCGATGAAACTGATGAACGAACTGGAGTGCGAGGTGGCGGGCGTGGTGCGTGAAATCTGCGTCGAAAACTCCCAGCCGGTGGAATACGGTACCCGGTTGTTTCTGATCGAGCCGGGGGGTTAATTGGCCTCATTCAAAAAGGTGCTGATTGCCAACCGCGGAGAGATCGCGCTGCGAGTGATCCGGGCCTGCAAGGAAATGGGAATCAGCACTGTCGCGGTCTACAGCGAAGCCGACCAGGAGTCCCTGCACGTCCGGTTCGCCGATGAGGAAGTCTGTATCGGCCCGGGTCCGGCAAGCGCGAGCTACCTCAATATCCAGCGGATTCTGGCCGCGGCGGAAATCACTAACGCCGAGGCGATCCACCCGGGCTACGGTTTCCTGGCCGAGAACGCCGAATTCAGCGATATCTGCACCCGGAGCGGCTACGAATTTATCGGCCCTACGCCCGAGAATATCCGCAACATGGGCGACAAAGCCACCGCGCGCAAGCTGATGATCCAGAACAAGGTGCCGGTGGTCCCCGGCAGCCAGGAGACAATCGCCACCGAGGACAAGGCTGTCGGGATCGCCGGCGAGATCGGCTACCCGGTGATCCTCAAGGCCACGGCCGGCGGCGGGGGCAAGGGCATGCGGGTGGCCCGCAGCGAGAGCGAACTCAAGGGAGCGTTCAATATCGCCCGCGCCGAGGCCCAGGGCGCTTTCGGCAACCCGGAGCTCTATCTCGAAAAATACCTGATCAAGCCCCGGCATGTGGAAGTGCAGGTGATGGCCGACAGAAAGGGCAGCGTGGTCCACATGGGCGAACGCGACTGCTCGATCCAGCGCAGGCACCAGAAGCTGATCGAGGAATCTCCGTGCCCGGTGCTGACCCCTGAACTGCGGGAGAAAATGGGCGAGGCGGCGGTGCGCGCGGCCAGGTCGATCAACTATGTCGGCGCAGGGACTGTCGAATTCCTGCTGGACAAGGATGGAAATTTCTATTTCATGGAGATGAATACGCGGATCCAGGTCGAGCACCCTGTCACCGAAATGGTGACGGGCTACGATCTGGTCAAGGAGCAGATCTCTGTCGCCGCCGGCAACAGGCTTTCCTTCGGCAAACAGGATATCAAACTCACCGGCCATGCTATCGAGTGCCGGATAAACGCCGAGGACCCCCAGCGCGATTTCATGCCCTCGCCGGGCCAGATCAACACCTTCCACCCGCCGGGCGGGCCGGGAGTCAGGGTGGATACCCATATCTACCAGATGTACAAGGTGCCGCCGTTCTACGATTCGCTGCTGGCCAAGCTGATTGTCCACGGCCGCGACCGCGCCGAGGCCCTGGCCCGGCTGGAGCGCTCGCTCGAGGAGTTTATCATCCTGGGAGTCCCCACCACGATCGAGTTCCACCGCGAGATAATCCACGACCCGCGGTTCGTGGCCGGTGAGGTTGACGTGCAGTTCCTGGAAAAGTATTAAAGTTTTATCGCAATATGAGCCTGATTACC
>VRUH01000092.1 GCA_019456185.1 Candidatus Glassbacteria bacterium
CCAGCCGGAATTTTTCCTCGGTGCCCAGCAGCAGCCGCACGCCCTCGATCCCGGTGAATTTTTTGCCGCTGGCTTCGACAGAACAACCAACCACCGCGATCCTAGTATCCGGGTGCTCGCGCGCTACCCTGCGCACCCACTGGCGGGCCTTCTCCTCGCCGCGCCTGGTGACAGCACAGGTATTGACCACCACCCAGTCCGAGCCGGCGGGGCTTTCGGCCAGGGTGAACCCGGCCTGCTCCAGGCTCTGAGCCATCAGCGCGCTGTCGTACTGATTGGTCTTACACCCGAACGTCCGAAAAAATATCTTTGCCGGCAAAACCGCGGCTCCTTATTAGAACGTACAAAAATATCCGGGGTAAAAATACCTAACAGGGCTGAACGGTTCAAGGTTCAACATCCAATCCGGGAAACAGTCATAAGTTACGGGGAGTGACGAATGGGTGTGGATGAGATATTCGATGTCGTGGACGAGAGCGGTAAAAAAATCGGCCGGGCCACGCGAGCAGAGGTCCACAGCGACCCCTCGGGGGTTGAGGATAACACGAGAAAGATGTTCATTTGTGCGCGTGGTAAATTATATTATGTATATAATACTTGAAAGGCCTAGTGCCGCCCCTATAATTAATAGGAAGGGCTTACGCGCTTAGTTGATTAAGGAGGTATGAGATGAAAAAGATAAGTTTTTTGTTCGCCTTCTTTATGGTCTTACATGTGAATTCTCTTGAAGCACAAATAGCAGGTAAAAGATGGTTCGCCGAGATCTCCGCAGGGGGCGGTAAAATTTACGGTCCTGTATTAATGGAAAAATTTGACTTGAGAAATACACTCTCCCTGGAATTAGGGTATATGCTGACTGACAACATCGGCCTTATTCCCGTTGCTGTTTCATTTGACAGGTTCAGCGGATTTGAAGGTTTTTTTGGAGATAGCATCCGCTCCAGCGTAGTTGAATTTAGAAGAAGGGAAAGTAAGATTAGCCCTTACAGTCAGATTAGCTGGCCTCCTCTTTCTCCACCTGAATCTATAACCGCCACCCGGATCAGGATGAAAAGTTTTTCATACAGCCCCGGTCTGTTATTTGTGATCCCGGCTTCAGCGGAGTTAAGAGGATATGCCAGGCTTGGCGTTATCTACAACAGCAGCAGACTTTATATTGAGAATACAATTACCGGCAATGATAATTTCGGATTAAAAGGCCCCCATAAACAGTCCTCTAAAAATCCGGGTTATTATTTGGGAGGGGGTATTGAATACGTTCTTTGGCGGAGATATGCACTAAATGGATCTGGCTCATATACTCACATATTCACCGGGCGAAAGGGCGGGAACCCTGAAATCGATTCCCTGGACGATTTGGAGTTTTATTTTGCCGGGACCAGGAATGAAGGATTGAAACTGACCTCTTATCCGGGATCCAGGGACACGAAAATATTTCAGTTCAGGGGTGGCTTAAAAATCTATTTCGGGCTTTAGAAATTTATTTATCGCAAAGTCTGAATTAAGAGAATTCAAGCCATCCAGGAAAAGTCTAACCGCGGATATACAGCAGCAGGGCCAGGATATCGCTCAGCCCGTAACGGCCGTCGCGGTTGAAATCCAGCGCCGGGTCCGAGGGCTGGCGCACAGCCATCACTACCAATGCCACCAGGTCCGCCAGCTCCAGCACCCCGTTGCCGTCGTAGTCCCCGCGCAACGTCTGCTGAACCGGGATGAAACTGACCTCGGTGCGTGCGCCGGGGTCCCCGGCCAGCCGCAGCACGCCCACCGGCAGGACAATCTCGACAGCGCCCGACAGCGAGTCTTCGCTAAAGGACGGCTGGGCCGCCTGCACGGTATCGTCGATAACTTCGATCACTGCAACAAACGTGTAGCTCTCGCCGCTCGATTCGCTGACCGTAACTTCGGCGCGCCCCACCCCGAACTCAGGCGCCGGGCTGGGCGGCGGATACGACTGGACGCCCAGCCTGTAGGCCGGGACAGTGTCGATCACCGCGTTTTCCGGGGCCAGCACTGTCACCACCGCTTTCCCGCCGCCGTCGCTGACCGTAAAGCGCCGCTCCTCGAGAACCGGGGCCACGGTGTAATGCCAGATCACGGCGGGCAGGTAAGTTGTATCGGCCATCCGCACGTTGTCCACCACCACCAGGTACCGCCCGCCGATCCAGGCCAGCTCGCGGACCACCCTGTTGAACAGGCCGCTCTGATAGGCCGAGGAAAACTCGGCGGCCGTATAGGCCCAGGTCCCGTTGTCGCGGTAGTCCAGCAGGCCGCCGGTTTCGTTGACCGGGTTCGCCAGATAGCTTTGCAGGGAGGCTTCGCTCTGGTTGCTGAAAATCCGCTGACTGCCCAGGAAACCGGCGCTGGCCGGGTCGATTGCGCGGATCGTGTTATGGGCCATTGAGGTCCGGTAGTACTCCATACGGTGCGAGCCGCTGAACGAATCGTAGTACCCGCTCTCGATCAGCAGGGGTCGATGGCGGAACACTTCCAGATGCCCCTGGTCGAAATGGCCGTGATTGCCGAAATAGTTGCCGCACTTAAAGAAGACGAACGATTCGCCCTCGTCCCAGCCCGTGCGCCAGATCACCATCCCGGTACCGTCGGGGCTGAACATTTCCCGTCCCGGCAACCCGCGGAAGGTCACTCCGCGGTCATCGGCGTCCCACCACAGGAACACGTTGTAGGCGTTGCCCTCTTCCACAACCCGGTCGTCGCGCTGGAGAGCCTGGGTCTCGAAAATATAGTGCAGGTAGTTTCTGCCGATCGGCTCATCGTAGGCGAACGCCCGCTCGCCGATTACCCGGAACGTGAACCGCTCACTGGTGCGGCGGTAATTGTCCCCGTAGCGCACGAACAGGCTGTCCGGCTGGCGGGCGTGGATCAGGAACAGCACCTCTCGCCAGGCCCAGTCGCCCTGGTTGACACGCACATCGGCCCACTTGTCCTCGCCGGTGGCCGAATACCAGGCGCTCATGAAATGGCCGGTGTGCCACATGGTGTAGCGGCGCCCATAGGCCAGGCTGTTGTGCACGGTACCGTCCTGCAACCGGCGGCCCGGAAACAGGTGATGGGTGAAAATCGAGTCCGCCCACTGGATATAATCCTGTGCATTCGCGTGGTGCCCGTCGATAGCCAGTCCCGCCATCGCCACGCCGATAGCGAACCCCGGCATGCGGGTATGGAAGATATGCGCGCCCTGGTTGATATACTCGCTCCTGAGATAAGAAGCCCCCGCTGCGAGACTGGCAATCACTTCCTGCTTTATTTCATCGGTGAACAACGGGTGGTGATACAGCCAGTCGAACGCCATCGCAGCCCACATCACCAGCTCCCCATCGGTGGTGGTGTGATCGAAAGCGAACGGCGCGCGCAGCATGGAAATGCACTGTTCGGCCGCCGCAGAGTCGCCGGTGAGGCAGGCCTTGAGCGCATAGTTGCAGGCGCTGTAGGTAAGACGGTTCCTGTAGGCTGAGTAGCGGGGGTCGTCGTAGCGGCTGCGCAGCTCGGCGGTGGTGATCGAACGTTCGCCCCAGGCGCTGTCGCGGAAAAACAGGCGGGGGTGTCCCTGGAAAATCTCGGCCGCGAATCCTTGCGATAGACAGGCGGCGGCCAGGATTAAAGAAAAGGTCAACCTGACTGTACGAGGCAATACAACGCCCTCCTTGCTGACGACTATCCTGATAACTATCAATCCATTACGGACCATGCTTAAACGTTTACTTGACCAAGACCATCTTGCGCATCCGGCTCTCGCCGCCGGCATTCAGGCGGTAGAAATACACGCCGCTGCCCTGGGGCCGTCCGCTGTTGTCGGTGCCGTCCCAGTACACCTGGTAGAACCCCGGTTCCCGGACAGTGTTTTCCAGTACGCGCACCAGCCGGCCGCGGATATCGAATATCTCGAGGCGGACGAGCAGCGGATCGCCGCCGGGAACACCGTAGGAGATCGTAGTCGATGGGTTGAACGGGTTGGGATGGTTCTGGGCCAGAGTTACCGCTCCGGGGAGTTTCGCCGCTCCCAGCAGTGATTCCAGCAGACTCGTCTCGCTGTCGGTGAGCCCCAGTTTTTCGATTTCCGCCAGCAGATAACGGCGGGCTTCGGGACTGATATCCCCGAACCGGTTTTTGTCATACGGAACACCAGCCAGGACAGCTCCTCCCTCGCTGCGGATACGCAGCAGCAGAGCGATCACGTCACGCAGAGAGTAGCGGCCATCATCGTTATAGTCTGCGCGGGTGTTGAACGGATCGCGCAAGCCCAGCAGCAGCAGCTCCACCAGGTCGGTCAGGCCGACCTGCCCGTCCCCGTCGATATCTCCCCGGTTGGGCTGCTGCCGGCCCAGGCCCTCGTAGCTCAGGTAGTATAGCGACCTGGCCACGCTGCGCCCGGTAAGGCCGTAGTCCTTGAACGCGTTGCTCCAGTTCCCTTTCCAGTAGGACAGGTATTCCAACTGGAGATCGCGGTAGGAGCTGTCGTCCAGGCGCTCGGCCAGCCAACCCTGGGCCAGCGCCATGTTGGAGTATTTGCCGTGGCCGCCGGCGCTGAACCAGACAGACTCGTTGGCGTCCATCCAGTCCACACCCTCCTTGATAAAAGCGACAATCCGTTCGTCCTGCTCGATCTCGTAGAGGTCGATAAAGGCCTCGAGCAGGAAGCCGGCCATGAAATAACCGCCGGTGAACTTGGAGGCTGTCCCCCGGTTCTCGTTATACCAGAGATTGAACGTGGTTTTGGCGGTGCCCAGAAACGCCTCGTCGCCGGTAGACTTGTAGGCTTCCAGCAGGGTCAGAACCTGGAACGCGGCTCCCCGCGGCTGATCGAAATCGGTATAGCCGCCGAAACCGCTGACGAAATCCGTGCCCTCCAGGGCCATGTCCCGCGCGCGCTCATCGCCGGTGAGATGCCACAGGCCGAACAGTCCCTGGGTCTTGTGGTGGTTGGTATAGGGTGAAATATAGACGCTGGCGGTGGTGTAATCGCCGGTATCGGACGGGTCCTGACGGACATGGTCCGTGGGCGGGCAGTAGCGCCCGGCACCGTCGTAAGCGTGCCCGGGATCCAGGTGGACCATGTGGACGTCCATCAGGTGGACAGCCCGGCTGGTGAAATAATCGTAATAGCGCCAGTTGCCGCTGCGGACAAACTCAAGCATCACCATGAACGGCAGGTCGTAGTAATGGTGGTTCCAGGCGATATTGAGCGGTTCGTGGACGCCGGCCTCCCAGGCGTAATGCATCCCGTCGCCCCAGTTCAGGAACCCGTAGCTTTCCCAGGTCACTCCGTTCTTGGTCCGGCTGTCCACTTTCTGCCACTGGTTTTCCAGTCCCAGGTCCAGTTCATCCTCCACCCGGCCTACCTCCTCGCGGTACTCGGGCGGATAGAGCGACCGGTCGCGGTCGGCCAGATGGCCAAACACTCCGCTGGTGCGGCAGTAGTATTCGGGAGACGCCACGGCAAGCAGCGGGCGCTGAGATGCAGCCAGGACCTGCCCCAGCCTGGAGGCCTCGGCCGATGGCAGGAAGGCGAAACGGAGGTAATGGGTGCGGCCCACGCCGGAGTAGATATCCAGCGGAATCCCCAGCGAGCGCGGAACCAGGCCGACTGTCAGCAAGCCGGTCTCGGCGTCCAGCTCGATACTCGAAGGGTGCATCTGCCAGAACCAGCGGACACCGACTCCGGCAACCGCATCGCCGCCCAGATTTGCGCCCAGCCAGCCAACCCGGTCGCTCTTCCCGGTCTTGGGGTCCATCGAAGACACAACGGCCCCGTCAACCGCATACTCCAGTCGGCTGGCGGAGGAGACCGTGACAGCGGCCGCGCTGTTCACCGGTTCGAGATGGTCCCAGTCCAGAGCTGGCATACCGGCATAGGCGCCGGTGATTTCGGCGCTGAGCGGGACCTCGACTTGCAGCCCCTCGACAGCGGCTTTGTATTCGAAACCCTGGAGAAACTCTCCGCGGTTCTCGATCGACAGGGCCACCCTGACCACGGGGGAATCATTGAAGAAATACAGGCGGCAGACGTAGTAAAACTCGGCGTCGCCGGAGAGCGCCTCCAGCTTGCCCTCGGCCCTGAGCACCATCCTCATCGCTCCGGCGGATTCAAGTTCCAGGGTGGATGACAGATCCGCCGCGCTCGTGTACTCCACGCCATCGGCGTGCAGGACGATACCGCGATCATGGCCGGCAACGATTTGGACTGGGTACGTTCCCGAGCCGTCGTCCAGCCAGAGACCGTCGAACAGGTTGAATTTAGCGGAACGGATTTCCGCCCGGATTTTGCCGGTGGTAACGACAAACCGGTCGATCAGCTCGATCAATTCAAGCCTGCTCTGCGCTGCCGCCGGAGAACCCGGCAGCAGGAGCAGGCTCAATTCGCCATCGGCCGGCAGCGACGCCTGGAAATCCAGATGCGCCCAGCGCACGCTGCCGTCGGGCCAGCGGCTGGCCGCGCGGAACTCGCAGGGCACAGGCCCGCCCGGACCGCTCAGCACCAGGCCGTCCACCGAGCTCACCCGTCCCTCGGGCAGCGGCACGCCGCTGGTCACCGGCTCATCGAAGCGCTCGATCCCCGACCGCTCGCGGACCGTGAGCTGGACCGCCTGCAGGCCGGATGCCGCCAGTATCGCTGCTGAAACCATCAACATTAAACGCTTTACCATCGGGACCTCCATCACCGGCGTACTGAGAGCAACGATAATCGGTGCTGATCCGGATTACTTGTTCCATGCCTCATCGCTCAGGTAATACAGCGAACGCGCCACGCTGCGGCCATTAGAGGCGAAATCCTTGAACGCGTTATTGTGCACGCCTTTCCAGTGCGAGAGATAGTCTTTCTGGATTGCGGTATATTTCGGGTCGCCCGTTTTGACGGCCACGAATCCGGCTCCCAGGGCCAGGTTGGGGAACTTGTCGTCGCCTCTCTCGGCCACCATCCAGTCAATCGCCTGCTTGACAAACTCCACCACGCGCTCGTCACCGGTGGCCTCGTAGTAGTCGATAAACGCCTCCAGCAGGAAGCCGGCCATAAAATAGCCCTGGGTGAATTTGGCGCTCGTGTTCTGGAAATGGTCGTACCAGAGATCGAACGTGGCCCCGGCAATGTCCAGACAGTCCGTATCGCCAGTTACCCTGTAAGCGGTTATCAGGGTCATCACCTGGTGCGCCGCGCCGCGGGGCTGCTTGAAATCGGTGTAGCCGCCTAAGCCGGCCACGAACGCAGTGCCCTGCATCGCGATATCCCGCGCGCGCTCGTCTCCACTCAGCAGCCAGCGCTCGAACAGACTCTGGGTTTTATGATGGTTAGGGGACGGGGAGATATAGACCGGAGCGGAGGCGTAATCATTTCTGCGCCTGGGATCGATACGAACGTGTTCTGTCGGAGGGTTGTACCGGTTGCGGCCGGTCAACTCGTTTTCCGGTCCGAAATGGGTCATGTGTACGTCCATCAGGTGGTGGGCGCGGGTAAAGAAGTATTCGTACCATTCCAGGCGGCCGCTACGGGCGAATTCCAGGCAGCTCATGTGCGGCAGGTCGTAGTAATGGTGGTTCCAACTGAGGTTGCCGGGTTCTGCAACACCGGGCTGCCAGGCGTAGTGGAGCCCATCGCCCCAGTTCAGGAAACCGTAGCTGTCATGGGTCGTGCCGTTGACCGTGCGGCTGTCGATTGACTTCAGCATGTGTTCCAGCCCGGCGTCGAGTTCGCTGTCGACTTTTGCTGCAATTCCCCGGTGCTCGTCGGGGTAATGCTCCATGCTGCGGTCGAGAAGATTGCCGAACGCGCGGGCGGTCCGGCAGTAGTACTCCGGCGAGGCCACGGCGATCAGCGGTTTCTGGCAGGCGGAAACAAGCGAGCGCATCAGCTCCGGGTCTCCCCGGCGCAGGAAGGCGAACCTGAGATAATGGGTGCGGGCCACCCCTGCGTACCAGTCCTGGACCCGCTTCAGCCGGTAGGGGAACATCCCCACCTGGATAAACCCGTCGCGGGCGTAGAGCACCAGCGCCGAGGGATGCATCTGCCAGAAATAACGCAGCGCCACTCCAACCTGTCCCG
>VRUH01000093.1 GCA_019456185.1 Candidatus Glassbacteria bacterium
CGGTGGCCCTGGCGTATTCATCGAGCGCCATGCTGTAAAAACATTCGCTGAACAGTTTGCGCTGGATAAACACCGGCCTGCCCTCACGCGTGAGGCTGAAATAAACCCGGCCGTCGGGCGTTACTCCGTGACGGGTAATAAATTCCAGCCCCAGCCGGGCGGCGTCCAACCATTCGGCCCGGCCGCCGAATTCGTTGTAGAGCCGGCTGAACATCCAGACCATCCGCGACTGGAGCCACATGTGCTTGGTCGTGTCGTACACCGACCCGTCGCGGTCGAGGCAATTGAAATAGCCGCCGCATTCGGTGTCCAGCGAATACTTCAGCCAGAAAGGAAGCACGTTGTTCAGCAGCTCATCGGACAGTTTTTCCCGCCAGGATTCGATATCCAGCGCTTTCTTCATGATCTGCTCCGGCACTGTTATTGGCTTAGCGTGTGACAAGAATTGGTATCCAAAAATACAGGGAAGGGCGCGCGAAGGCTATCAAAACTTTACGCCGACTGTGCGGGAAGCGTGGCGATATACCTGAAATAAAAAAGGCTGCCGGCAAACGACCATCCGGGGGGAGGCCATGCTGCCGGCAGCCTTGTCGCCTTTTCAGTGAAAACACCCCGACTCAGGGTTCTCCACCAATTAAGGCTGTATTATTCGTCGGTATTCAGAGCGGTCTGCAGGCTCTTATCCTTGAACTCACAGACAGCGGCCTGAATGTTCTCCCGGGTAACTTCACAGGCGGCCACTTCACTGAAATCACCATTCTCGGCTGCGTTGGCGACCCAGGCGCGGTGCTTGTCATCCAGCTTGCTGGTGCCGGCTACAATCTTCTGCAGCGTAGCGCGGCTCACCTCACAGGCGGCTACCTTGCTGAAATCGCCGCTGGCGGCGGCCTGCTCGATCGCGTCGAGGCACTTGGCATCGACACCCTGGCTGCTGACAGCGTAGCTGGCCAGGGAAGCCTGGATCCGCTCGCGGGTCGCGGAGCAGGCGGCTACATTGCTGAAATCACCGCTCTCCAGGGCGGCCTGGACATTGGCCTTGGTCTTGCTGCAGAAAGCGTCCGTGCTGGTGGTCAGCTTCTGCAAGGCAGTGCGCGTGGTGGCGCAGGCGGCTACCTTGCTGAAATCGCCCGTGCTGGCGGCGAGGTGAATATTCTTCAGCACCTTGGCGTCGATACTGGCGGTCTGCTTGGCGCTGCAGGCAGCATCGGTGCCAGCGGTCTTGACAGCGCCGGCGGCGCAGCAGCCGCCCTCGGCGCTGGCGGTCTTGACATTGCTGGCCTGATGGACCGTCTTGGTCTTGGTGCATTCAGCGCTGGCGGTCTGGCTGGCCGAGCAAGTGGATGCGCTGGCGGTCTTGGCCTCGGAACAACTGCCGTCCGCACTGGCGGTCTTGCTGGCCGAACAGCTCTCGCCGGCCATGGCAGTGACGCTCAGCGCGAACACGGCCGCTGCAATGAAGAGAGAAAGTCTCACTAACAGGTTCTTGCCGTTCATCTAAACCTCCTTTGGGGAAAGTCCCCGGTGATTAGCGGCTCCAGCTCATCTGGAGCCAAGACAATGCATTGCGCAAGCGCTGTCGGCCACCAGGGCGTATCCGTTACCACCCTCCGACCAGACAACCACGTTGCAGTCTTTGTCCAGCGTAGACGGACAATTCACGTTGGAACTCTGCACTACTTCCTTGGCCGCGGATTCCGGCAGGCCGAAATCCTTACTGCGAAACTGAATAATCGCACACCGTGACTGCTGCCCGGCCTGGTGCGACCAGCGCGTGTAGACAGCCGGGTACGCGCCGAGTGAACTGCTGCGCCCGCCGATCAGGCTCAGATCGGACTGGACAACCGGCATCTTGACCTGGAACGGCACCGTTCCTTCGAGGTTACGCTCCAGGTAGCCGGGGTCGAGAGTGATCACGCTCACATCATGGTCGTGAACGTAGCTCTCCAGCGCCAGCTCGGCTATCAGCTCGATCTGACGGTCGGTGCGGGCATTGTCACGCATGAAAAACAGCGCGCCGCCGCCGAATCCGATCATAAGCAGCACTGTCGCTGCGATTCTGAGCACCGGCGAGGCAAACGTTCTAGCAGCGAAGCCTGTCCCGGAGCCGGCTGAAATTTGCATCAGGCCGCCGGCCAGCTTCTCGGGAACCCGGACGTTCAGCAATTCAAGGCGAATACGCTCGTTCTCCTCCAGCAGCTCAAGCCATTCGCCGCGCGCCCAATCGCCCTCGGCAGCCAGCTCTGCCTCCAGCTCACTGCGCAGCGGGTCATCGGGCGGCAGCATGGACGCTTCCAGCATCCTGCGGCGGAGAATCTCTTTTGGATCGTTCTGCATACTCATTAGGTACTTTTTCTTCAAAAATTAAGGTTTGTCATCAATTGTCCGGACGGTACATCCCACTCGCAGGGGACCAGAGCTTACTTCCTGTTAAGATAATCTTTCATCACCGCACGCGCGCGGTGAATCCGGCTGAGCACCGTTCCCAGCGGAACTCCCAATTGCTCGGCCGCTTCGGCGCAGGTCAATCCCTCCAGAAACACCATCAGGAACGGCTCCTTGAACCGTCCGTCGAGCTGCTCGAGCGCTTTCTGAACGCTGTCGTGGTCGGCGATCCGGTCAAGCACCTCGCGCCGGCTGTCCTCGTCGACCAGTTCGTCCATGTCCTGCGGGTCGTGCGCGATTTCCCGGCTGCGCTTGCGGTCCCGTTGGAGGTGAGCGTTCCGGTAGCGCAGGATGCTGTAAAGCCAGGATCGAGCCTTGCTTTCATCCCGCAGACTGCCGAGTGATTTCCACGCCTCGCTGAAAGCCTCCTGGACAAGGTCCTGTGCGGTGTCGTGTCTGCCGCACAGGCGGTAGGCGTAGCGGTAAAGGCCGTCCGCGCATGTCTTTACCAGAAACTCGTAGAGCTTCTTTCTGTCTTTTCCAGGGGGCATGTTCGGGGAGAGTCCCCTCAGGCCGTACGCGCGGCATGCGGCCTTCGTAAATTAAAGTGACATCCGGGAAGCAAATTATTCCACAAAATTCAAAAAAAATCAACCCCGCCCGGCAAAGCGCGCCAACCTCGACGGAGACAGGCCCAGTTCATGGCCCAGAATCGCCAGCTGGTTTTCCCAGGTTGTCCGCCAGAAACCCCGCCTGCGCCAGCGACGGGCGGAACTGAGCACCGGAACGTCGAGTGTCACCACCCGTCCGCGGGCGGCCAGGCGACGGGTCAGTTCGTAGTCCTCCATCAGGTCTATCTCCGGATAGCCGCCCACGGTGCGGAAATCCTCAGCCCTGACAAACAGCGCCTGGTCGCCGTAGGGGATCCCCATCGACCGGCTGCGGAACCAAGCCGTACGCTCGATCACCCGCAGGCCGACATGGTCTTCATCGAGGTCCAGGCGAAACGCGCCGAGGGAGACATCCGGGATTTCGAGCGTATTCCGGACCAGCGAATCGAATCCGGGCGGCAGAATCGTATCGGCGTGGAGGAACAGAAGGTACTCTCCGGCCGCCGCACGGGCGCCGAGATTCATCTGCACGGCCCTGCCCCGCGGACAATTAAGGACTTTCAAGCCCAGTTCCACGGCCAGTGCGGAGGTTCCGTCGCCGCTGCCGCAATCGGCAACGATCACCTCGACACTTTCTCCTGCCGCCCGGAGCGCGGCAACCGCCCGGGACAGGATTCCGCGTTCGTTCAGGGTGGGAATCACCACCGATACCAGTTTGGATTCACGTCCGTGGAGCAGCAAGCCGCTGACCGTTTCCGCTCCCGGCAGCGATGAGGGGCTGTCCAGGTCCGCCAGCCGGTCAACCGTGGCCACGCTCAGATCCGCCGCGAGTGCCTTCTGCATCGTCTGTTCCAACACGCCGGGAGTGCTCCACTCGATCCCGGTGAAAATCCCATGGGCGCTAAGCCGCAGCCCCACAAGGTAGTAGCCTCCGTCTTCGGCCGGACCCAGCACCACATCGTGCGTTTCGAGAGAGTCGAACGCCCGCCGAAGAATCTCCGCGTGCAGCCCCGGCAGGTCAGTGCCGATCAGCACCGCCGCGCACACTCCATCGGCCAGCGCCCGCTCCAGGCAGGAGTGCATCCGCTCGCCCAGGCCGCCGCCGGACTGCGGGACGTAACTCAGGCCCGGTCCCAGCCAGCGTTTCATCCGGGAGGCCGATCCGCCGGAACAGCTGACTTCCACCTCGAGTCCGGGGAACTCGATCAGGCTTCTGGCCGCGGCCACGGTCCGCTCGGTGAGCAGGCGCTGCACCCGGCTGGCCCCCGCCTCCCCCAGTTCACCGATCAGCCGGGTCTTGGCCGAGCCGGGCGAGGGAAAGCGGCTGAACACGATCAGCCGTCGCTGAGCGGGACCGGCGACCCTGGTCAGGAAACCTTTCAGCGCCTCGCGAAAAATAACGTAGAGGATTTTGCCGCCAGCCCCGATCACTCCACGGACAGTCCCGCTGACTTTCGAGACCCCGATCCGGTTGCGGTAGTCAACCGGGACCTCCAGGGTACGCAGGCCGTGCCTGATCGCCTTGATCTGCATTTCGATGGTCCAGCCGTAGTTGCGGTCCCGCATGTCCAGCTTGCGCAGGGCCGGGGCGCTGATCGCGCGGAACGGACCCAGATCGGTGTAGTCAGCACCCCAGAACAGTTTCATCAACATGCAGGCCAGGGTGTTGCCGAGCCGCTGCTGGGCAGTCAGCGCCCCCTTTTCAGCCAGTCCAAGCCGACGGGATCCCAGGCACATATCCGCCCGGCCGTCAGCCAGCGGATCGACCAGCAGGGCCATGCGCGAGGGGTAATCGCTGAGGTCGGCGTCGAGAAACACCAGGATATCGGCATCCTCCGCCGCGGCGATCCCGGCCAGGCAGGCGGCTCCGTATCCCCGTTCCTGCTGAACGATAACCTCGGCCCGCCCCGTTGCCCGCACCACCCCGGCGGTACGGTCGGTCGAGCCGTTGTCGGCCACGATCACGCGGTCGGCCCAAGCGGGAATCTCCCCGATCACCCTGACGATCGAGCGCTCCTCGTTAAGCGCCGGGATTACGACCGCTATTTTCTTACCGTGCCGCATGCCTATCCTCCGCAACATCATTACCGCTCTTGAGCCACTCATACCCCAGCATCGCAAGCACCGGAAGATATTCCAGCCAGACAATCCAGTGATCGAACAGGGTCACCAAACCGCGGGCATCCAGATAGAAGCGGACGTAATATAGCGGCAGGAGCGCGGTAAGCAACAGCAGGCTCCCGAGTGGCGCCAGCGCAAGCAGCGGCAGCAGCCAGGAATAGTACCACGGGAACTGGGTGGGGCTGAGCAGGAACATAGCCGTCACCACCACCAGGCAGCGGCGGACGAGCTGTCCGGGATTTTCCCACGGCTTGCGCGCCTGCCAGGCGATCAGCCCCAGCAAGACCGATCCGACTGTCAGCCTGGCCGCCAATTGCGCCCAGCCGGCGCTGTCCGTGAAATTCTGAAACAGCCACAACGGCAGCATGAAGATTGCGTCATTCATTTCCCAGCGGCTGAAATAAGCGCTGAATCCGCTTGTCCCGCCAGTTATCTGACCGGCCAGCGGAAGGTATATGATCGAGCAGACAGCGATAAACAGAACTACTCCCGCTGCCGCCCTCCAGCGGCCGGTCCGGCCGGAGCGGATTATGACCGGCAGCAAAACCACCGGCCAGAGCTTTGCCCCGGCCGCCAGTCCCAGCAGGAGCGCTCCTGTAACCAGGCGACTATCGGCAGCGGCCAGCAGCGCACCCAGCACCAGCGGTATCAGCACGATATCCATATGCGCGGAGTTATAGAACTCCTTGACCAACAGCGGGTTCCACCACCAGAGAGCCAGCATGGCCAGGGGAAGGCCCAGCTTGCCGAGCAGGCGACAGAGGAGCAGAAGCGCCGCGAGGTCGAAGAGGAAAATAACCACGCGCCAGGCGTTGAGGCTCCAGGGAGCAAGGAAGTGGGCCGCGGCGAATGCCGCCTGGGCCACGGGCGGGTAGATAGTTTTCAGGTGCGGATGGTTAATCCTGGCAAGGACCTCGCCGCCGGAGCCGGCCAGGGCGGCATACGCCGAGTCCGTGGCCGAGGGCGGGAAAGAGGCGACAGTAACGGCTCCCGGCGCGCGTTCGTATGGATCGAGACCGGCGGCGGTCACTGCCCCGTCCCACAGGTAGCGGTACCAGTCGTCTTCCATCATCGGCAGCGAAAAAAACATCGCCAGCCGCATCGCCAGGCCGACTACTATTATCCACCAGAACAGTCTGCGGCCCGCATAATTCCAGGCACCCACCCGCCAGACAGCGATCAGGTAGACAACCCCGGCGCAGACAAGCAGGCCGGCCAGGGCGATCAGCGGGCGGTCGATGATCTGCCGGTTGTAGTCAAATCCCCGGGAAACACCGGTTAACATCAGGCAGAGGACAACCAGAGCGATACCGGTATAAAGCCAGCGAGCGGGTATCCGGTCGAGATTATCGGTGATGGCGCAAGAGAGCCGTTGCATCGCCTGACCAGAACGTACGGTGGATAGAGATAACCAGCTTGATGACTGCGCTGGATGGAACGAGCGGAATTGGATCGAGCTTTGATTCAGGCGCCGACATCGGCCTCGCGGTCAAGGAACCAGATCAGCCTGCCGTCGACGGGATTCACCATCGCAGCGGGGTAAATCTCCCGGGCGCGCTCAGGATCATTAAGCACGGAATCCAGGACTATCCGCTTTCCCCCGCCGGCGGCGAGGAACAGCACTGTCGCTGCGTTGTTCAGCACAGGCAGAGTGACCGAAACCCGCTCGGTGGTCTCGTATTCCGCCGGCGCCCGGACGGCTGTCACCGGTTTGACGGTTTCCTTCAATTCGACGCCGCCCGGGAACAGCGACGCCGTGTGACCGTCCTCCCCGACCCCGAGCAAGATAAGGTCGAAACGCGGGATGTTCCATGCTTCAGATTCAGCAGCAATTTCATTCCCTGCAAAAAAACCTGTCAGAATTCCGGCGTAACGCTGTGCCGCCGCGGCCGCGTCAGCAGAATCCCCAGTCGGGACAGGGAAAACATTTCCGTCCGGAACAGGCACCCGCTCGATCATCGCCTGGCGAGCCATCCGGTAGTTACTCTCGGGATGGTCGTCCGGGACAAAGCGCTCATCTCCCCAGAACAGGAAAGTATCGATCCACGGCATCCGGGCGTTGAACGGTTCGTCCGCCAGCAGTGCGTAGAGCGTACGGGGCGTACTCCCTCCGGCCAGCATGAGGGTGAACGAGCCGTGGTCCTCCACCGCCGCCCCGGCCAGTTCGCAGACCAGCTCCGCGGACGCCCCGCTCAGTGAGTTCTTATCGTCGTATACTCTTATCTCTCGCTTACCCATCGCCGTTTCTTCCAAAATATTACCTGCTCTCAGCGGGGTATGTTTTCACCCTCGAGCAGCCGCCAGCGCCGGCCATCGGCTCCCAGCAGGCGGTCCGCCGCCTCGGGTCCCCAGCTTCCGGCCGGGTAGGGATGCGGGCGGTCGTCCTCACGCTTCTCCGCCCAGCGCTCCAGCACAGGCGTAAGCAGGCTCCAGGCCACCGTGACTTCGTCATGGCGGATAAACAGGGTCTGATCGCCGGCCACGCAGTCCATCAACAGGCGCTCATAGGCTTCGGGCAGCCCCTTGCTGTAGACATCGCGGTAGTGGAAATCCAGGGTCAGCGGCACCATCTTCACCTGCGGGCCCGGCCGCTTGGCCTGGAAGGTCAGGCTCACGCCCTCCTCGGGCTGGATATTGATCACCAGGACGTTGGGCTCCAGCTGCTCGGCCAGCACACCGGAGAACATGCTGTGCGGCACCTGCTTGAACGTAATCGCCACCTCGCTGGTGCGGCGCGGCAGACGTTTACCGGAGCGGATGTAGAAGGGGACATCGTGCCAGCGCCAGTTGTCGAGCAGGAGCTTGGCGGCCACGTATGTCTCCACTGTCGAATCGGGAGCGACTCCCGCCTCCTGACGGTAACCGGGCGCCTTGCCGCCGTCGACCTCGCCGGCCGTGTACTGG
>VRUH01000094.1 GCA_019456185.1 Candidatus Glassbacteria bacterium
ATTTGACACGGAAGTTGGCAAGTTGAGCCGCCTGTAGATGTAATGTTGGCAAGCCGTCCAAGCTAGAGGTAAAATGAAGAACAAGATGATCAAGGAAGAAGAGTTGCGGGCCGCCATAAAAAAATTCCTGATGAAAGGTGGCGTCATCGATAGATTGCCGGAGCAAAAAACCATCCAGGCGCGGATGGTCGGCAAAAAATGGAATTCTTCCGAAATGGGAGGTGAACTGTACAATTAATCACCAATCACCCCCATGGGACCCATGCCCGGCTCGAACCCCAGGCTGGCCCTCCGCAGGCAGGGTTTTTCCTCCTTTTTTCCTGTCTACCGGCCTGGGGTTCCACTTTTCCGGGCAGATAATTTCAGCCCTCTCCTCCCCCTCCTGCAATTCCAGCCGCAAACCCAGCCGTAAATCCGATCCGATTCCCTCTCCGAGTCCGCTTACCTGGAGAACCGGCTAGCGAATAGCCATGGCGTTGGGCGGCGAACCCACCCCGCCCCGCAGGTTGAGCGGGCTGGAGGTGAAAAACGCTGTATACTCTCCGTTGTCGGCGCTGTCCTCGGCCAGTGCTTCCAGGTCGAACAGTTCCCCAATCGTAATACCGAGCCGGGCGATGGCCAGGTGCAGGCTGGGCTTTCCCTCCACCAGCGGCCATACTTCCGTGGTGACGGAATCGCTGGCGACGGCGGCGATGCGGTTGTCCCAGATGAATTCCCAGGTATCCTCCCCGCCCGACAAGCCGGAGAACGACCAGGGCCGCAAGACGGCATCCCGCCCTTCCTCGTCCCCCCCGGCAAGGAACGCCTCCAGCCATCCATAGCGAACCAGCAGAATATCCCCGGCCTGCAGGGTGACGCCCTGCGCGGCAAGACATTCCTCCACCTCTGTCGGGGTCACCACCATCTGCCGGTTGGGGTGCCAGTCGCGGCCAGTCCTGGCGAAATGCCGGGACAGGTCCGCCAGCACGCACCGGCCCGCCATCCCGAACTCGGCCACCTGCTCGATGCCGTTGCGGGTGCCCTCCTTTCCCGTAATCTGATCGGCCCGCACCCCGTTGTAAAAGCCGTGGCGGGGATCGCCGATATGGGTCAGCCCGTCCCATTGCGAGGAGCCTTGCAGGTAGAACGAATCCAGCAGGTCGTCCCGCCCCACCAGGGCGCCCGTGGCCGTGATCTCGTTGATGGTGTGCCGTGGCGCGGTGCGGAAGCGGTGGGACTTGGGCTTGGTGAGGGCGTAGGGAACGTGCAGAGGCAGGTCCAGATTGAAACGCACGCCCCTCCGCACCAATGCCGCCGCGGCCCGCACGGCCTCGGGCGTAATGTGGTTGAGGGTTCCCAACTGGTCCTCCGCGCCCCACGCCCCCCAGGCCAGGGGCAGTCCGCTATCGTCGGGCCGGTTCAGGTCCGCATAGTTCGGAAAGCCGGTCATGGGGCATCCTCCTGTGTAAATCGCAAAGCCGGCTGGGGAAAAAATCGCCGGGACGGTTCCTCCCAGGGAAGGCGAGTGTAGGGCAAGGCGTCCGGGCGTGGCAAGGGATGGGGGGAGGGAGGGCTATAACTGCGAACTGCAACGGCAGCCACAGATTGCACAGATGGACACAGATTTGAACTGCCAACTGCGAACTGCTTTGGAACCGCCGATGAACGCGGATGAACGCTGATATCTGCTACTGCAACCGCGAGCCTCACCCTTCCGCCCCTGGAGGGGCTCCTTCCCTCTCCACAGTGTGGCGAGGGGGGAACTGCAACTGCGAACTGCAACAGCAGCCACAAATTGCACAGATGGACACAGATTTGAACTGCCAACTGCGAACTGCAACAGCAACTGCCTACCCCACCCTCCCGCGCGGGATTCCATTGAACTACCGGGACGCTCCTTCCCTCCCCGCTGGGCTGGGAGGGCGAACTGCAACTGCGAACCTCACCCCCCCGCGCCCGTTGGCGCTCCTCCCCTCTCCACAGAGTGGCGAGGGGGAACTACTTATGGCATACCGCGATTGTAGTGGGGAAGGGGCGGTGGGATGGGGGAGACAATGACAAAAGTAAAAAGCAATAAAATAAAATCAACTACCAGTGGGGGAAATGATTCCCCCCACGCCCCCCCAAATCGGGATTGTTCCGATAACCCACCATCGGAAAACCTGTTAGACTTGAGCACGCCATCCCCGACGACAAAGGCGTTGTTCCGATACCCCACCATCGGAAAACCTGATAGACTTATACCGTTACACTGGGACAAAGCGTTACAGTTCCGATACCCCACCATCGGAAAACCTGATAGACTAATACTTATTGCCTGGAAGCATAGCCAGAAGTTCCGATACCCCACCATCGGAAAACCTGATAGACTGCGCCGTAGAGTTGACCGAACTTCTCCAGAGTTCCGATACCCCACCATCGGAAAACCTGATAGACTTCAGCAGCAACGGCACGCAATGGACACTGAGTTCCGATACCCCACCATCGGAAAACCTGATAGACTCCTTCATGCAGCGGATGGAATAGCCGTCGAGTTCCGATACCCCACCATCGGAAAACCTGATAGACTAGACAGCCCCGCAAGTGGCTGACATGACTCGAAAAAGCCCTCAGAACAATTCAATTTGTTGAGGTTTTGAGGGCTTTTCTTCCGTGGGTTGTGCGCCGAAAAACTCGCGGGTCATCCCGTATTGCTTGTCTGTTATGAAATAAAATGCGGCGCGGGCCCCATCGGGAACAGCTTTCCCCAACTTTTCCGCTTCGGCCTGTGCGGCCGCAAGGGTTGGGAAATGGCGGACATACAACGAATATTGATGCTGTGAGAAATTTTCTTCCTGCAACAGGGTATGAAAGCGTTGATAGGCGCTTCGTGCCTCACGGGTTGAAACCGGGCAGTCGTATGCTGCGATCAGCCACATGACACGCCATCCATTGATTGCCATCAGAACCTCGGCAAATCCAGGGATTTCGATTTTCCATCAAGGAATCTGCAATAGCTGTCGACTGATTCCGCGATGGCGTTGGGCAAACGGAATTCGCCCCGCGAGAGCCTGACTTCGGACTCCAGGAAAGCAAGCCCGCGCACGCGTTCCTGCCCGTCGAATTCCGCTTCCATGTCCGCCTGGACGACCTGCCGCTCCACGGCATGCCGGTAAGGCTCCATGAAATCGTCCGCGAGATTGAAGGGATTGTCGATTTGGCGGTGACCCAATCCCAATACCGGATTCAGCCCCGAGGCGGCCAATTGGCGGGCCACCAGTGAACGCAAAACCGCATAGCCGTAGTTGAGCCGCGTATTTTGTGGATCGTCCGCATTGGGCCTGACCCGGCGGAATTCCGGCGAAAACAGGTGCTTCCAATAATGCCTTGCGGCCTGGGCCTCGATATTTTTCGGATCGCCGGGTGCCACCTGCCTGGCGAACCTTTCCAGGCGCAACGCACCGGCGCGTTCGGCCCAACGCAACGTAGCGGCCTGTGCATTGATTTTGGCTCGAACGATCCGCCGCCAGAGTCCCTCCCCATCATTGGTTTGCTCCAAGGCGATTTGCTGGCGCAGGCGTTTACCCATTACGCTTTGCCCATTGGAAGGCCATAGTTGACCGGCGGGCATGTGGGACGCGTCCGTGAGCAGTACGGACGCCCCGGCCCCCGCGAGCCGCTGCAATGCATGGACAGTCAGCGTTACCTCCGGATGGTGGAGCACCAACACGGAAATATCGGACGGGAGCACGTACCGCGCTTCCTCCCCTTTTACCGCGATCTTCAGCCGTTTATGATCGACGGAAAGGTGGGCGGGGTTTTCGATCAAAAGGATCCGGTTCTCACTCATCGGTCACTCGCAACCGGGCCAACCCCTTTCCGCTTACCTTACGCAGCCCATCCGCCTTTTTCATGTCCCGGACTTCCCTGGCATCCGTGTAGGGGGTGAGGAACAAAGTCCCCCCTTGGGCCACGATTTGCCGCACCAAGTAGCGTTTTCCGTCGGACTCGTCGATGACCGTGTCGTTTTTCCAGAAGCGCCGCACATGCCCAGGGGCGGGCTGGCCCTTGCTCGCCATGGCTTCGTGGGCCGGCACCGCCCGGGGCGGCAATTGGGGTTTGCCGTCCTTGAAGGCCAGTTCCAGGTAGGCGTATCCATCCACGCTCAGGTATTTGTGGTGGGCGCCTCCCCTGCCAACGTGCTCGATTCTTTTCGCCGTGTGGGAACCGTACCCCAGCAAACGGACATTGACGATTTCCGTTTTGTTCACCAGGTGCATGATGGGAGCGGCAAGGGCTTCATGAGGCTCCAACCCCTCAGCGCGGCGGGATCGATAGGCTTCACGCACCGCTTCCCGTGTGACGGGCGCGGCGATGCATCCGATGCGTTTCAGCACCGTTGCATCCGAATCCCTCTTGCCCGCTATTTCGGAGAGCTTGGATTTCTGGAGCAACATTTCCCCTTTTTCCGTTTGCACGGCCCCGTGGGGATTGTCCTTGAAAAACCGGATGTCGGGGTAACGGTCCGGCTTGTGGCTTAGGTTCGGGTTGCGGACGGCCTCCAGGGCGAGTTCCCGCAGGTTTCCCAGGGGCGGGGGGACATACAGGGCCATCCTCACCCGTTCCCCCTGGCTTTTGCGTTCGGCAAGGGCTTTGTAGTGGCAGGCCATTTTTTGGAACAGCCCACGGGTTGAGAGTGCGATCACCAGTGCGTCCACCAGGTGATGCCGATGATCGATGCGTTTTTCGATCACCCGTTGGAGTTCCTGCCGGGGCCAGGCATGGGGGGGCGATTCCCAATGGGGTTTCAGCCGCCGGAAGTCTTCGGGCGATATGGGCCGGTTGTCCGTATCGAAAATCGGCAACCCCTCCTCCAGCCGCACCTGGGGAATAACGGTGTCCAGTTTCCAGATTCTTCTCAGGTGGGCCGTGAGCGCTCCCCGCGTCACAGCCACATCCGGACAGATTACGCGCAGCCATTGGGCCGCCTTTTTGGCGATCCAGGCGCTCTCATGGAACTGCCGCTCCGTAAATCCGAGAATCCCTTCCTCGTCCAACACCTCCGGCGTGTAGTCCTCGATCAAGAGACACTTGGCTTTGGCGAACAGCTTTTTCTCCTCGTACCGTTTCGCGCGGGCTTGTATGATTTTCCAGCGTCCGGGATCGTTCCCCCAGACGGAAAAAGGGGTGGCGTCCAGCTTGGCGTCGTTGCAGGCGCGATGGGCCAGCACCAACTGGTCGCGCTTGCGGCCCGTCCGGGTCAGGGAGCGGGGCAGGATATGGTCGATATTCGTCCTGTGGCCGTCCAAGGCGCCAGCCAAATCGATTGGATCGCTGCAATAGGGGCACCAGAGCCGGTCCTGCTCCTCGAATAAGCGGTACCGCAGGATGTTCGTTCCTGTCGCTGCTTCATCGTGATTTTCAATTTCCCTGGCGGCGTTGACGCGCTCCTTCTGGTTCTTGGCGATGCGTATCGCAATATCGTTGCGCGCCTTTGGACCCAGGCCCATTTCCCGCACCATTTCAACAATGATCTCCGCTGGAGGGCCACCCAGGAAATCAATGGCGCGGTTTACCTCGCGGCGGACCTCCGCCAACGCAACATCCACGACGGCATTTCCGGCCGGCCCGGCGGGCGGGAGCTTTTCCTGGAGTTCCCGCGCTTCCTTGTGGCCATATATGGCCTCGACGGCATCGTATTCATCCATGCCTGCGCGCATTTTTTCCAGCAGGCGCTCAATGGCCTTCAGGCTGTAGGCTTGGCGGCCCCCCTCGAATCCCATTTTGGAGAGCCGGTCGAAACCGCCCGCATCCACCATGCGGTCGATGAATTTCACCGTTTGCGGATGAAATACGCGCGGCTTCCCATTGGCGGTCAAGAAACTCTCTGCCCAGCCCGGTAGATCCACCAGATCGGGCGACCCCAAATCGGCCAGGAAATTGATGACCTGCACCTGCACCATTTCATCCAGCGTCAGCCATTCCTTTTTCAGGTTCAACTTTTTGGCGGCAAAAGCCGCCACTGTGGTATTGCCCTTCAGTTTTTCCCTCCCCTGGTATTCCAGGTTCAGCTTGAGGCGCCCGCGCTCCGGACAATCGGGTGAGGCTTTGAGCGCCTTGTAGATTTTTTCGAAGGAAACCTCCTTGGCCCCGTGCAGCATTTCCCGGATGATTTCCCGTTCCGAATCCTCCAGGGGAAGCGTGCCGTGGCCATGGCCCCATCTTAAATCGGCGATCTGCTTTTCGATCCGAAAAGCCTGTGCCGCCATCTGGGCCCGCGGAGCGCGGGGTAGTGTGGGTTCAAGAGGACATTGCCCCACCATGGCCGCTGGGGACCGCAGGGGGCGCTGGGAAAAAATGGCGTCAAAAAAAATATTCTTCAGGGGAGTCCCATCGTGCTGATGGTTCAGAATTTGGTGGTGTTCCGCCTGTACATTCCAGATTTTCTCGAACTCCTTTTCCACGAGCGTTCGGTGCGCATAAAGCCCTGCTTGTTTCAGACGCAGCGTCTCCCCCTTTTTGAATCGCGCGTTCAAATACTGGCCCAGCGTTTTCGAATCTGTCTCTGCCATTTTGGACTCGAGGTCGTAGATACCGGTCTCTACAACGCCCTTGTCCTTTTCGGCCTTGACCCGGAATCCTCCGGCATACCCCCTGCGCTTGGCCATTTTCAGGAACACCCGCAGTAAATCGGATAGTGAGATGGGGGACGTGGCGGCATCGGCCCGCAGGGAATGGATGCGCTGACCGCTGTCAGGGGGAATTTTGGAAGGGTCCAGGTGCAGTAAGGGTGCGAGATGCGCGATCTTTCTGTACCGCCGGGATCGGCGTTCAATTTGCCGCCGCTGTTGCCGTGCCAGGCGTTTCCCGGATTTTTTCGTCGCGCCGACGCCGCCTTTTTTCGACACCAGCAAAGGTTCCTGGAATATTTTGATCTTATGGTAGACCACCCTTTTTTCCCGGCCGGCCCCATCCAACTCAACAGCCCCCAGGCAAACAGAGGCGGTTCCCAAATCCAATGCGAGCCTGTATTTCATGGCGCTTGCTTTTCCTGTTGCGGTTGACTAGATTGAAGCATCGGTTTTTCCGATGGTGGGGACTATCGGCAACAAGACTTGCAAAAGTCACCGATACAAAACGGCCACTTCGGTGGCCGTTTTTCTTTTTCGTACAGAATTGACCCCACCCCCTCCTGTCGGATTCGTTGAACCAAACCATACCCGTATGGAATGCAGTATACAATATTGGATGAAATAGCCGTTCCCTTCCCCCCCCCCATTTTTCCGTGGACAAACGCAGTCCAATCTGCCATAATATACTGATATAACAAGATATATTCGCGATAAAAGAAATATTACGAAACTAACCCAATTTGCCTTGGTCAGCACGGACTGCGAAGCGAAGCCAATTCCGGCTCCTAGCCTGGATTACGAAGCGAAGCCAATTCATGTTGCCGATGCTGTTCGTTCTTTCCCTCTCCACGTCTTGTGGAGAGGGAGGGAGCCCTGCAGGGGCGGAAGGGTGAGGCTCCACCCCTGATTACCAAATGAACCCAATCCCCCCCAAGGGGCTGGGTATCCGCGGTTGCAGTTTCCCCTCCATGCCCAGCGGGGAGGGAAGGAGCGCCTTTTGGCGCGGGAGGGTGGGGTAGCCCCCCCGGATTACCAAACGAACCCAATTCTCATCCACGGGGCTGGGGGATCGCAGTTGCAGTTTCCCCTCCACACCTGTCCTGAGCCTGTCGAAGGGCCCAGCGGGGAGGGAAGGAACGCCGGCAGGCGTGGGAGGGTGGGGTAGGCAGTTGCTGTTGCGGCTGTCCCTCTCCGTTTGCGGAGAGGGAGGGAGCGCCGTCAGGGGCGGAAGGGTGAGGTTGCAGTCCGCAGTTTCCCCTCGCCACCCTGTGGAGAGGGGAGGAGCGCCCCTGGGCGCGGAGGGGTGAGGTCTCCCCACGGATTA
>VRUH01000095.1 GCA_019456185.1 Candidatus Glassbacteria bacterium
GAAGATGTTTCCGTAAATCGGTGACCTTGATTTGTTGCATGATTTTTTCTCCTCATTATGTACAGATTTATTGTACATAATCTGGAATGAATTGCAATGATCGGAGCCGCACTTTAGCCGGGAAACGGAGTGGAATTGGCCGGATGGGAATAATGGGAATCGTGGCGGGTCAATCTGTTGGGAATCAAATCACATAACCGGATGACTGCGATCGATCTCAATTGCTTTTGGGCGGGGTGACGTTGCCGGTCTCCCCGCGCTCCTCGATCCCCATTTCCAGCAGTTCCAGCAGCAGCTTTTCGCGTTCCACATGAGTGGGGGCTTCCAGCAGGGCCTGTTTTTCCACCGGAGCCAGGGGAAGAGACATGGCCAGGGTATTGAGGGCCGCCAAGCCGTGCAATTTTCGTAATTCGCCGAAGGCCATGGGCAGGCTCTTCCCCCGCTTCCAGCAATCCAGAGCGGCCATCAGCCGGGAGGGATCGTAGGACGGATCAGATTCCAGGGTATCGCCCTTGAACTCATCGTAGGAGGCCCGCACCCGCCTGTATCCCTTCAGCAAGGGAAGTTCCCCGGTGATGCGAAAGCGGGAAACCCCTTTCAGAGCGATGGCGTACCGGCCGTCGGGAGTGCGCTCCCAGCGCTCGATGCGGCCCACACAGCCAACCGTGTACAATTCCGGTTCTTCCGGGTGCGGATTGGCCAGTGCCTCGGGGGAAGGGCGGTTGTCCTGGCGCGGCACCAGGGGCTGCACCATCCCGATCACGCCCGTGGCGTCCTCCCGCACCGGCTCCGGCGCGGTTGGATTGTTGGCGGGTTTGCCGGCGCCGCCCCAGGAATCCTCCGCCACCCCCACCGCATCGGCGATCATGTGGCGGTAGCGGGGTTCGAAGATGTGCAGGGGCAGCCACATCCCGGGAAGCAGCATGATCCCGGTTAGCGGAAATACCGGAATGATTTCAGGGAGGGAGGAGGATTGCATGGGGAATTGGCGCCAGCGAGGGCCATCCGGGCGTTAGGGCGGGCCCATCCGGGCTGTGGGGCGGGCCCATCCGAAGGGACGGGGTTCCGCCCATCAACCTCAGAGGCCGAAAAGGACTTCGGGCAGCCAAGTGGCGATACCGGGGATGAACCAGAAGATCGCCAGGGAAAGGATTTGAATGAGGACGAAGGGGATCACACCCTTGTAGATTTCCGTGGTCTTGATGGAATCCGGCGCCACACCCCGCAGGTAAAACAGGGCGAATCCGAAGGGAGGCGGCAAAAATGAGGTCTGGAGAGTGACCCCCAGTTGGCAACCGAACTCCCGGTAACGCCATGTTGAAACCATACCGGATTGTAGCAGAAATCGAAATGCCGCAGTCAATGCCGCGGTCAATGCCGCGGTCAATGGCTCGGTTGCCGGAAAATTGCGCCGCCTCACAAACGATGCCATGCTCAGCGAAAACCCCAATCGAATTAGCGGAGACGGCCGATGAGTGGCAATGCACATAAAATTGCGGTGGTGCAGGCCAAGGACACGCAATTTGTGGGTGGCGGACTGCGCCCCTACCTGGAGTATCGCGACCTTGGCATCAACGCAGCCACGGAAGGACAGTATCACGCTCATGTGATCCGCCCCACGGCGCCCTGCCCCGCCGGCGGTACCGGCAAGCATTTTCACAACCTGGATTTTCAGATGAACTACGTCCTGAAAGGCTGGGTGAAGATGTGGATCGAAGGTGCGGGCGAAGTGCGCATTGATGCCGGGGGCTGCTGGCTGCAGCCGCCCTCAATTCCGCATAGTCTGGTGGACTATTCCGAGGACGCCGAGTGGGTGGAGGTCACCGCGCCCGCGGCGTTCGACACAAAGGAACTTTGAGACACCGGAAACTCTTGTAACATGGAATCCTGGTTCTGTACCTCCGATTGCTGCTGCTGGCGGTGTTTATTGAACACCGCCTGGTGCAGGGCTTGTCGCGGGCGGCAACTTCCAGATTGGATTTGAATTAGATATCCAAAGCGCGATACCCATGGTCGACTGACTACCTGACAAATTGGCCAAATTCACCCATGAGGGCGGACGGACAAAGAACCCTGTTTCACCGGACGACCTGTTCACAAATATTATTGCGGGTAACTGAATGGAAAATGCACCAGTGGACATCACGCCACCTCTGGCCTTGCTCAGTATTTCGGGCTTGAGCAGCACCGGCCTCTCGGGAACGGAGGGGGATTTAAAAACCTTCGCGGCGCTTGGCACTTTCGGCGTGTCCGCCGTGACTGCCATTGTCACACAAACTGCTGCCGGTGAGGCGCAATGCGAGCCAGTCACGCCTGGCGCGGTGACGGCACAAATTCAGGCCGCGATGGATAATGTCGCCATCAGCGCGGTCAAGGTGGGCATGCTGCCCTCCATGGATTCGGTGTACGCTGCCGCAGAGGCCCTGCGCGCCGCACCGCCGCCCCCGGATCACACAGCGCAAGGCAAGACGCTGCCCTATATTGTAGCCGACCCAATGGTTGGGACCACCGCCGGTTTTGGGCCGCTCGGCGCCAAGGCCGTAGAAGCGTTGAAGCAGACCATTTTCCCCATGGCGTCCTTGCTCACACCAAACGCCACTGAGGCTGCGCTGCTGAGCGGGCGCGAAGTGGATACGCCCGAGCATATCGAGTCCGCCGCCAAGGCGCTGTTCGACAGCCTGGGTGTGCCGGTGCTGGTAACCGGCGGGAGATTTTCCGACAGCGACGAGGCCACGGACGTCTTGTGGGATGGGCGCGAGTTGGAATTCTTCAACACGCCGTACCTGCGGGGTGTGAACACCAAGGGCAGCGGATGCACACTGTCGTCGGCGGCAGCGGTTTACATGGCCCGCGGGTTTGGGCCGGGCGACGCCGTCGCGCAAGCAAAGGACTATCTGCAGCAATCATTGGCGGCGGCGCTACCCCTGGGGCGGCGGGTCATCCTCAATCATGCCCACGCACCCAAGCCCATGCGCGGCTGACGCACGTTCGCCCGCATCCCCGGGAAGCATCCCGGCATGCGCTGTATCGTCCCGGATTGGAGCCCGTGAAAGCCTGTCCGCACGAAACAGGTGGCACATATTCTTGTATTGCGTTGACAAGTTGACGCCTAAAAGTTAGGAAATTACGGTGGCTGGAAAAATTAGTGCGTTGCCGTCTCGGAGTCGCTCGCGATGTGCGCGCGATGGGGGATGATTTTATGGGGGAATTCCAGGTCCCGCCCTCGACCGAACCGCACCAATCATCAAATTGAGGAGAAGCAAATGCAGGATCAAAATAACCCTGGCTCGCTTAGGAATTACGTCCCCGAGCACATGAAGACGGTTCCTGAGCGCCTCAAAGAGGTAGACGAAAATTACAAATCAACCGTCAACCGGCGATCATTTCTGAAAAAGGCGGGGCTGGGCGCCGCAGCCACCATGGCCGTGGTGTCCTACCCCGGCAAGCCGACCCACGCCCAAGCCAAGTTCCGCTGGCGCATGGCCACCAGTTTCGGGATCACCGCCCCGGTGCTGGGCACCAACCTGCCGTTGATGGCCAAGGACCTGAAAACCATGACCAAGGGCCGGCTCGACATCAAGGTATTCGGTGCCGGCGAACTGGTGCCCGCCTTCGGCGTGTTCGATGCGGCACAGCAAGGCGCCATCCAAATGATGTACAGCGCCTCGTACTACTGGGCCGGCAAGGTGCCCGCCACCCAGTTCACATGCTCGGTGCCCTTCGGCATGAACGCCCAGCAGACCAACGCCTGGTTCTACCACGGCGGCGGACACAAGGTGTGGCACGAGTTCTACAAAAAACACGGGCTGATCGCGTTCGTGGCAGGCAACACCGGCACCCAGATGGGCGGCTGGTACCGCAAGGAGATTAACAGCATCAAGGACTACGACGGCCTCAAGATGCGCATCCCCGGTCTGGGAGGCAAGGTGGTGGCCGCCGTCGGCGGCACGGTGGTTCTGCTGCCGGGTCCGGAAGTTTTCCCCTCCCTGGAACGGGGCGTGATCGACGCCTGCGAGTGGGTCGGCCCGTATTACGATTACAATCTGGGTCTGCACCAAGCGGCGACTTATTACTATTCGCCCGGGTGGCACGAACCTTCCACCAACAACGAGTTGACCATCAATCTGAAGGCGTGGAACTCGCTGCCCAAGGAATTCCAGTTGATGGTCGAGCACGCAGCCTACAACCTGAACGTCCGCAATCTGGCTGAGTTCGACGCCAAAAACCTGGAGTATCTCGGCAAGATCGAGAGATACGCCGGCGGGAAGATCAAGTTCCGCCAGTTTCCCGACGACGTGCTCAAGAAGCTTTACGAGGCGGCCGAGGAGATCAGCGAGAAGGTGGCGAACTCCGATTCGGACGCGCGGAAGGTGTACGATTCGTACAAGAAGTTCCGCGACGGCGTGCGGAAGTGGCACAACATCAACGAAGTGTCCTACCAGGAAGCGCTGAAGACCGTCGGCGCGATCTAGTTCCATCCTCGCTCCCTTTTCGGGAGAGCGGTGGAGCCATATCTGGTAGCGACGCCATTACCACGGCGGGGCCCTTTGTCCCCGCCGTTTTTTTTTGCCTGGATGGGGAAACTGGGGTGAATTCCGCCCAGCAGGGTGGAATCCCGGCCTCGGCACAGGGTGACGGCGGAAGGCGATTGGAGCACGAGGAAATCCAGGCCGTCCCCGGCGCAACCGGGCAGGCGCCACCTGAAAGGAAATTCCCGGAGGCCTGGAACGCGGATGGGGAGCAGCGGACTCAGGCCGTCATATGCACTGACTGCTGAAGACCAGGCAGGGGAGCCAGAGCACCAGTTTCGGGAAGAACACAACGATCACCAGCCCGATCAATTGCAGCGTCACGAACGGTACGATGCCCTTGTAGATGTGGGCCGTCGTGACGCCGGGCGGGCAGACGCTCTTGAGGTAAAAAAGCGCGTAGCCAAATGGGGGGGTGAGAAAGGAAGTTTGCAGGTTGACGGCAATCAGAATCGCGAACCAGACCGGATTGAACCCGTAGTAGACCATCAGCGGGGTCAGCACGGGCACGTGGATGAAGGTGATCTCGATGAAATCCAGGAAAAACCCGGCCAGGAACAACGTCATCATCACGATGGCCAGCACGCCCCACTTGCTCAATTCCAAGGCCGTAATGAATTCCCGGATCAGGTCGTCGCCACCCAGCCCCCGGAAGGTGAGCCCGAAGGTCTGCGCGCCCACCAGAATGATGAATACCATGGAGGTAAGGCGCACGGTGGTGCGCATCACTCCGGTGATCATCTCCATGGAGAATTTCCGGTTCCACATCACCAGCAGCATCGCCGCGCTGGCGCCCACGGCCGCGGCTTCGGTGGGCGAGGCGATTCCGGCGAAGATGGAGCCCAGCACGGCCATCATCAGCGCCAGGGGAGGAAACAGGGAATGCATCACGCGGCGCAACAATTCCACCCGGGTGATGGCGTCCAACTCCTCTACGGGAATGGGCGGTGCGGAGACCGGGTGCAGGAAACCAATGACAAGGATGTAGCTCAGGTATAGCCCCACCAGCACCAGACCGGGGAGGACGGCCCCCATGAACAGGTCACCCACGGAGATGTTCATAATGTCCGCCAGCACCACCAACACGATGGAAGGCGGAATGATCTGGCCCAGCGTGCCCGAGGCGGCGATGGTGCCGGCGGCCAGTTCCGGCGAGTAGTTGCGCCGCAGCATGGTCGGCAGCGCCAGCAGGCCCATGGTGACCGTTGTGGCGCCGACGATGCCGGTGGAGGCGGCCAGCAGCGCGCCCACGACCGTCACGGAAATGGCCAGCCCGCCCCGCAGCCGCCCGAACAGCAAGGCCATGGTGTCCAACAGTTCCTCGGCCAACCCCGAGCGTTCCAGGGTCACCCCCATGAACACGAACAGGGGCACCGCCACCAGGGTGAAGTTGGTCATCACCCCCCAGATGCGCAGGGGCAGCAGATTGAAGAAATTCAGCCCGAAACCCAGCCAGCCGAAAAGGAGCGCCAGGGCGCCGATGGTGAACGCGACCGGGTAGCCGATCAGCAGCAGCCCGAAGAGGGCTACGAACATCCAGGCCGGCAGGAATTCCATGAACCAGCCGGGAAGGATTTCATACATCATTACGGTTTTACTCCCTGGTAGGGCGTCCGCGTCCTGTTTAAGGCCGCTGGGATGGGTGATTGAGAGCGCATTGGGTGGAATTACCGGGATTCTTCGCTGATTCTCCTGGAGCGGGCGGCAATGCTGTCCCCCCGCAGGGCCTCGGGCGGATCGCCCATCAATTCCCGTATTTTCTTGTACACATTGACCATGCCCTGCAAGCCGAGCAGGAGAAAGCCCAATGGGATGAAGGCCTTCAAAACATAGTAGCAGCACATTCCGCCCGGGTCCGCGGAGAACTCCCCCACCAGCCAGGATGACTTGATGTACCAGAAGGAGGTGAGAATCAACAGCAGGCACATCGGAAACAGAAAGATGAACGCGCAGGACAGATCCACGATGTTCTGCCCTTTCCTGCTGAGCCGCGAGTAGACGATATCCACCCGCACGTGCTCGTTGTAGAGAAAGGTGTAACCGGCGCAGGAGAGGAAGATGATGGAAAACAGCCACCATTCGCTTTCCTGGATGATCACCGCGCCGGTATTGAACAGGTAGCGGGATATTACGTCTCCCGTGACCAGCAGCACCAATGCCAGCATCATCCAGCCCATCGCCTTACCGGTCCAGTCGTTGATCCGATCGATCCATGCCGCAAGTACCTTCATTGGGCTTTCCCCTTCCCTCAACTGATCATCTTTGTTGGGCGCTATTTGGCGTAAAAGGAACGCATCCAGATAGCCGATCCATTTGGGGATGTCAACCGGCGGCTGGATAATTAGGGCGGTGTGCGGGCGGCTCGCCTGGAATGAGACTGTATTTCATCCCTTGCTGTCGCCGGTCTGTGTTATGCGTTACCATCACCTCTCGGCGTGCCACGGTGTGTCCCAGCGCGCCCGAAAACATTACACCCGATTCGATCAGGCAAGGAGCGATCCATGAATAAAACCGTTTATCCGCTGGCAAGAACAACCCTTTCCGACGATGGAAAATTTGCCGGACCCGTGGCCTTTTCCAATGGGGTCAAGGTGAGTGGGGGTGATTTGCTGTTCATTTCCGGCCAGTTGGCCTTCGACGGAAATATGGAGTTGACCGGAAAGGGCGATATGGGCGCCCAAACCCGCCAGGTATTGAATAATATCGCCAAGGTGCTCGATCAAGCGGGGGGAACCTTCCAGGACATCGTCCGGGTGACGGTGTACGTGAAGGATATCTCCCGGTTCCGCGAAATTCACGACGCCCGCCTGGAATTCTTCGACGCGGAGCATCTCCCGGCTTCCACCATGGTGGAAATCTCCGAATTCGTCCATGACGATGCGCTCATCGAAATCGACGCCATCGCCGTGATCGCTGGATCATAGCGGGAGGAAGGAGAGGGAGGTCAGAGCGAATAGGTTTCCCGGCCTCCCGGTGTTGCGATGGTGAGCCGGTTCCCGGGGCCGCCGGCTTCTTCGCAATAGCCCACCCGGCGCACGCCGATTCCATGTTCCCTCCCGATCTCCTCCAGGACGGGCAGCAGGGAGGGCCGCCCCACCACCTCCATCCGGTGTCCCATGTTGAATACCTGCATCATCTCCCGCCAGGGGGTGGCGGTCACTTCGTGGATGATGGAAAAAATGGGAGGGACGTCGAAAAGGGAATCCTTGACGTAGTGCAGGCCCTGCGCGTTGCCGCCGGCGCGGAGGATCTTGGTTTGGCCCCCTCCCGTGCAGTGTACCAGCGTCCCCACATCTCCCCGGTGCCCGTCCAGCAGGGTCTTGATCACCGG
>VRUH01000096.1 GCA_019456185.1 Candidatus Glassbacteria bacterium
ATATGAATCGGGATTGCCTGCTACGGTCTATTATTCCCGGGCCGGACAGGCGTGCCCGTCCCTCGATAATCCCCCTGCCGGACAAGCTTGTCCGGCAGGGCATAGCAGCCCCCGGGCCGGACAGGCGTGTCCGTCCCTTTAGTTTCCGATGGGGACGAACGGTTCTTCTTCCAGTTCCACCTGGAGCGCCTCCAGCACCCGGCAGATCATCTCGTAGTATCCGATGATGATGGTGAGTTCGGTGACCTGCTCATCGTCAAGGTGCTTGCGCAGTTCGGCGAATGCAGCGTCGCTGGCGCGGTAGCTTCGGGAAACCTCATCCGTGTATTGTAATACCGCACGTTCGGCGGCGTCGTATGCATTGGCGCTGCGCCAAAAGGGGAGCACGTCCACCTGAGCGCGGGATAAACCGGCTTCCAACCCGATCACGATGTGTTTGGTGAACTCGTAGGGCGCCTGGGCAATCTGCCCCACCAACAGAATCGCCAATTCCCGCAATTTGGGAGGCAGCTTTCCATGCAGCAGGATGCGGTTTCTCCGGATCACCAAGTCTCCGATGCCCGAGGCATGGGCCAGTGTTTTGTAAAGATTCAGGATCTGGACATTTTTTTGTTTCATCTTCCCCAAAATTTCGCCCATTTTTCCAGTGGCGTCTTCCGGTTCCAGATAGGGCACGCGGGCCATGGCAGGGTCTCCCGAAAGGATTTCGACGATAAAGTGTGAATTTACCTGTGGTTTGGCACACGGGGGAGAGGGCAATTATCCGGGAAGAAGCGGGATATACCGGGGTTTGGTGGGACCGGGCCGGAATTTTCACATTTGGCACGGAACGACGCAAAAGGACGAAATAACGCTACCATTTGGCACTAAAAAACTATCCCGAATCGGGTGGAAAACCGCATGGAACGGCGCTTTACACGGTAATTGAAAGGTGCGAGTAATTGCCCGAAGTTGAACCTTTGGCCAAAGTTATAAAAAACGAAAAAGGTGAAAAATAACAACCATTAAAGATAAGTTAAAAAATAATAACTTGAACGCAAGTTGAAAGGGAAAAAATTGGAATTATCAAACCCATTTCCCGTACCACACCACGCGCCCCAGAATTGAAAAATCATCAGGTAGATCGGTAGCCACTACGGAAAACAACCGGTAGGCCTGGTTATCGGAAACAACCTCGATTGTACCACCCGGAAGGCGTTGTAAGCGCTTGACCATCAAAGAATCTCCCAGCCGAACCACATAAATCCCGTCTCCTCCCATTATCTCCGTATCCGACCGGTCAACCATGATTTGATCGCCCGGAGACAAAGTTGGGTACATCGAATCTCCCTCGACGGCGATCATGGCCAGGCTGCCCACCCTGGCTCGCAACTCCCCTTTTAGGTAATCCAGTCTGAACGGAAATTCCCCCACCTGCGCCTCATCCCAAGCGATTGCACCATCCCCCGCGCTCGCACTTACGTCGAACGCGGGGATCATAGCATACTTCGATCCTTCAGCAAGTAATTGATTTTCCTTAGTATCGCCGGTGTCGTCTTTGCGTATCCCCCCTTCCCCCGTGGCAAGCCATTCAAGACTCACCCCTGAAACTTTTGCCATTGAAATCAATGCCTGCCTAGAGGGATCGGACTTCCCTGCCAGGTACTGACGGACGACTGTATCCGATAAACTTGAACTGCGCGCGAAAGCTCGAATACTGCCGCCACCTATCGCCACTTCAAGCCGCTCTCCAAAACGTCCGATTCCACCTTTCTGAATCGGATGATTGACGTCTTTAAATCGGACGGCATCCGCATCACTACATTTCTTTGGCATATCAAATATTTAAGCTTGAATGCGGCTTTTTTTTGGAAAGTGAGAATCGGATGCAATAAATATGTTGCAATGCAATTAATAACGCGCTATGTCTATTCCCATAACAAGGGATTGACATGACGCAAAACCAAACGGCGCAAACAGAAACAGACTGGCACCCGGCCGATATCAAGGCCGCCCTGGCGAAACGCGGCTGGAGCTATGCCCGGATTTCCAGAGAATTCGGCCACAAGGATTTGAGCACGGCCTACGGGGTGCTGAAAAAGCCCTACCCGCGAATTGAGCGGTTCATCGCCGAAATTATCGGCATACCGCCCCACCGCATTTGGCCCACAAGATACTTCAAGGACGGTTCGCCCAAGGGCCTGGGTATCCGGGGCGAGTATAGCAAATCCCCACATTTGGGGAATGGAAAATCGCGGGGGGCTGCCTAGACATGAAAACCAACCGGGGCAGGGACGCAACGGGTATTACCGGCGGTCGGCATGATGTCTACTCCGCTGGTGAATCCACCATCGGCGTCCATGAAATCACAACTCACATTCGATTTCGAGGTGCCCCGGCCACCCGAGAATGGGCCGGGTACCTTGCGTTATGCTCCGGAAGTCCGGCACGCCCTTTCCCTCGCAATCAAAAGTTCATCCCGCACACGGGAGCAAATAGCGGCGGAAATGTCGTTGCTAACTGGATCGGAGATCACGGGGCACATGCTCAACGCCTGGACTGCGGAGAGCCGGGAGGCCTGGCGTTTTCCGTTGGAGTACGCGGCGGCGTTCGAGGCGGCCTGCCAGACCCATACTTTGACCGAACTGCTGGCCGCGAAGCGGGGCTGCAAGGTGCTGATGGGAGAAGCGGTGTTGGAGGCCGAGTGGGGCCGTCTTGAGGCTCTCGAATCTGAAATCAAGGCCCGGAAACGGGAACTGAAAAAACGAATCGGGGGCAACCGATGAAGGAATGGTTCACAGCACAGGAGATCGCAGGCATGAACGGAATGCCAGGGACAGATCGTAATATTCGACACAAGGCGCATGTTGAGAATTGGAAATTCCGCAAGCGGGCCTTTGGCAAGGGCCGGGAATACCACATCAAATCCATGCCGGAAGCCACGCGCAAGGCCATCATTTCACGCAAGCTCGATCAAATGGAACTCCCCGGGGTCATCGAGGCTCCGCTCCCTCCCCCCACAGTGATTCAGAAACAGGCCGCCGTGCTCAAGGATTGGCAGAAGGAGCGCATGGATGCGCGGGCGGCCCTTCTCCACCAGGTGGAAGACCTGGCCTTAATGCTGGGGATCGAGAAGGCCATCAAGGAAGTGGTAAGCCGCGCCAGGGAAGGCGCCCTTCCCGATCACCTGCAGCGCCTAGTTCCGATTGCGAATGCCAAAGGCGGCGGGAACGGCAAGCGCACCCTATCTTCCCGCACCATCAAGCGCTGGCGGGCCGCCATGAAGGAGGGAGTATCGGCCCTGGCCCCCAAGCCCACCGAACGGGCGGCCTTTCCGCCCTGGGGTATGGCCCTGCTCAAGGTGTACCGGCAACCGCAAAATCCGTCCTTGAAGGCCTCCCTGAAAGTGCTGTCAAAAGCGGGTTCGCTTCCCGAGGGCGTCAAGGCTCCCACCTATACCCAGGCGCGGAGTTTCCTGGCCCGGCTGGGGGAGGTCTACCAGCGGCGGGGGCGGATGGGGCCACGCGAGTTGCAGTCGATCCAGCCTTTTGTGCGGCGCGATACCTCGGAAATGTCCCCCGGCGATTGCTATTCTGCGGACGGGCACACCTTCGATGCCGAAGTCGCCCACCCGATCCACGGCAAGCCCTTCCGCCCGGAGATCACCCTCGTTATCGACGTCGCCACGCGCAAGGCGGTGGGGTGGAGTTGCACCCTGGCGGAAAGCGCCCTGGCCACCCTGGACGCCCTGCGTCACGCCTCCGTGCGCGAGGGCATTCCGTCCATTTTCTACGTGGATCGCGGCCCCGGCTACAATAACGATCTTCTCAAGCATCAGGCCTGCGGGTTGCTGGCCCGGATGGGCACCACGATTACCCATTCCATTCCATACAACTCCCAGGCGCGGGGGCTGGCCGAGCGGGGGCATCAAACGATTTGGGTGCGGGCCGCCAAGAAGCTCCCCACCTACATGGGCGAAAAGATGGACCCGGAGGCGAAGCAGATAGCCTTCAAGCGCACCCGCGCCACCGGCGAATGGTTATTGCCCTGGGAAGCGTTCTGCAAGCTGATCGACCGCGAAGTGTGGGAGTACAACCACAATCACTACCATTCCGGCCTTGCCAAGATCACCGATCCGGAGACCGGCAAGCGCCGCTATCAATCCCCGCAGGAGGCCTGGGACGGCCACGTTGACCAGGGATGGTCGCCTGCGTTCCCCGAAGACCCCGATTCCCTTTTCCGCCCGCAGGAGCAGCGCAAAATCCAGCGCGGCGAAGTGCGGTTGTTCGGGGGCATCTATTTCTCGAAGGAACTCGCCGAATATCACGGGTGCGACGCCCTGGTGGGGTACGACGTGTGGGACCCGGCCCGGGTGTGGGTGCACGACCTGGAGGGCGCGTTGATTTGCACCGCCGAGGCCGGGGCCAACAAGGCCGGGTACTTCCCCAAATCCATGATCGAACAAGCCCGGGAGACCCGCGCCAAAACGCGCCGACGCCGCCTGGAAACCAAGCTGGCGGAAGTGGAAGCGGAAGGGGGCGGCCCGGCCGAGACCGAACCCACGCCGGTCAGCCCGGCCGAGCGGGAAGCCGCCGCCGTGAAGCTGGCCGAGTTGGAGGCCCCGAGCTCCCCCGCGCCGGTCAATGAGTCCGCGAATGGCCGCCCCGTCTTTTTCACGGATGCGGACAAGTTCCGGTGGTTGCGGGCCAACAAGGCCGAAGTGACAGGAGCCGACCGGGAATGGGCCGACGATTACAAGGGAAGCGATGAGTACCGGCTGCTGTTCGGGCCGGATGACGGCGGCATGGAGGCCGCGATGTAGGCAAACAAAAAACCGCCAAGCGCTGGGGCGCCGGGCGGCTTTTCACAACCTTGATTTGGAGGTCGAACACAATGCGTACCACGGTCTTTACAAAAACGTCAAACGTCGAACGGTTCCTGGCCGGAATCACCGAAGTGGAAAAGCGGGGGGCGGCGGAAGCCTGCCTGATGCTCGTTGAAGGGAAGCCCGGCCTGGGCAAGACGATGGTGGCCCGCTGGTGGGCCGTGCAACAAGGCGCGGTCTACCTTCGCGCCAAGACGACCTGGACCCCCAACCGGGCCTTGGCGAATCTCATCACCGAATTGGGAGGGAGCGCCTCGGGGTACCGCTCCGATTTATTCAATGACGCCCTCACCCTGATGGCCCGGGATGAGACGCCCCCAGCCGTGGTGTTGGATGAAGTGGAGCACACCCTCCATGACTCGAAGGTGCTGGAGACCTTCCGGGACCTTTCCGACCTGCTTGAATTTCCCCTTGTTTTGATCGGTATGGAGGGCATCGGCCGCCGCCTGGACCGGCACGAACAAATCTCATCGCGCATTGCCCGCCGGGTGAAGTTTGAGCCCGCCACTCTGGAGGACACCGCCCTGTGCGTGAAGGAGAAGGCCGAAGTCGCGATGGCGGAAGACCTGGTGGCCGAACTGCACCGTCTCTCGAAAGGGAAGATTCGCAGCGTCCTCAACGGAATCGCCCTGGTGGAAAACATTGCCCGGCGCAACGGCTGGAAGGAAGTCAAACTGGCCGACCTGCGGGGCCTTGAACTCATCCACGACTGGCGGGCTATGCGCCCTGGCCTGGTCAATAGAAACGGGAAGAAATGATCCCCCTGGCCGAAAAACTTTTGTATAAACTCCGCCTCGATAGCGAAAAGAGCGTCTCCCTGGAAGACGCGGCCCGGTTTGTCGAGCGGTCCAAATCCCGAGTCTGCCAGTCCCTGTCGGTGCTTGTGCGGCGGGGCCTGGCAGAGAAACCGGACAGGGGCCACTACCGGATCACCAAAGCAGGGATTGAGTGCTTCAAGTCCGGGGGCCGGGTGCGCTCGGGCCTCCATGACGGATCGCAGGGGCGCCCTCGGCGGGGAAGTCTGCGGGAGCGGGTCTGGAAAGCGGCGCGGATGGCCCGCAAGTTTTCCGTGGGGGACTTGGTTGAAATCGCGGCGAAGGAAGGGGAAAAGAGCGCCGCGCGCGGGGCGCACCGCTACCTGCTGGCCCTCGAGCGGGCCGGATACCTGAAGCGCCTTAAGAACGAGCCGCAGTCGGCATCGAACTGGAGGCCGGTGCCCCGCTGGGCGCTCATCCGCGACACCGGCCCGCTCCACCCGCTGCTTCTGAAGGACAGCAAAACGGTGCACGACCGCAACGTCCAGGGCGGGACGGGCAAGCCCGCCCGGCCCGCTATCAAGGGGGAGGACTTCCCATGTGGCTAGAACTGTTGAAGCGCGCGGTGGCGGATACAAGCCAAGCCAGGGCCGCCGCCCGGATCGGGTACTCCCCGGCCACCGTCAATCTGATCTTGCACGGGAAGTACAAGGGGAGCCTGGAGAACGTCGCGGCGAAGGTGCTGGCGGCCCTGGGCTCGGTTGAGTGCCCGTGGCTGGGGTCGGTAATCGGCGCGGAGTTGTGCTTCTTATACCGCACTCGGAAAGTCCCGGCGAACGACCCGGCCGAAGTCAAATTCTGGCGGCATTGCCAGCGTTGCGAAGCCTGGCAGCCGCCCAATGGGAAGGGAGAAAAGCCATGAACAAAGCCATGAACAAAGCCATGAAGCTTGATTCCGAAAGCGGAACGATCCTTGAGATGGGCCTTGTCGCCTGGGGCGGTGGCGCCTTCCGGCGATTCTGGTACCGCCACCGGTTGAAAACCCAAATCCGCTACCTGACCGAACAGGCGGTGGGCTGGATAAAGCGGGGGGTGCGGTGGTGAACGAGACACCAATTCAGCATACCATCCCGGCCTGCGATGTGACGTCCGCCAATTTCCTGGCGTTGCCAAAGTCTGGCGCCTGGATGGCTACACGGTTCGCGTTAACCCAAATCTCCCGCTGGGGAGTCGCCCGTATTCCGAACGTCAAAGAGAACTCCCGGGTTTACGACCTGGCGCCGTTGACTCCGGAGGAAATTCGGCGGCTGCTGGCGCTGCTGGATGGGGAAGGGATCGCGTACGAGGTGATCGGATGAGCGAAGAATCCCTGACCGAAACGCTGCGGCGGATGCTGGCGTTCCGCCATCGGGGAAAAGCCTCCGGAATCAAGGCGGAGTTCCTTGCGGCCCGGTTGGGCATCACTCCCCGCACCCTCCGCAGGGCGGTGGAAACCTTGAGAGGGGAGGGCGTCCCCATCGGAGGCCGCCCCGCTACCGGATATTTTTTCGCGCAAACGGCGGAGGAACGGGACGACACCTGCCGATTTCTATATGGCCGGGCCATGAGCAGCCTCAAGAAAGTGTCGCGCATGAAGCGGATTCCCCTGGCGAAAGCCGGGCAGGAATTGCAGGAGCAAATCCAAATGGACTTGGAGGGCCAATGAAACTGATCGGGAAAGGCATCTACAAGGTGGGCAAGGAAATTCACTTCGATATCCCGGAAATCCTGAAGGCGTTCGGGTATGAGGACACGCCCAAAAATCGGGACATTTGCACGGAATTGGCCGGGAAAGCCGCGAAACAGGTTTTCCCGAACGTCCCGCAATCCGTTGTGAAAGAGGAAGGCCAATGAGCGGCACCGATAGA
>VRUH01000097.1 GCA_019456185.1 Candidatus Glassbacteria bacterium
GGTGAATACAGCCAAGTGGTCACGCCGGAGATCGTGGAACGGATGCTTTCGGAAATGAAGGACTGCCGCGCCGAACGCATCGAACGCGCCGGTCATGCGTTGTTCACGGACAACCCGGAACGCTTCGCGGAAAGCGTGGGCCGCTTTATCGATGAAACGGGCGGGCCCTGACCCCGCCCGGTTGCGAGGCTCTGTTAAAACACCCAAAAAGCGCACTTCGAGACGAGCCCTGACGGGCTCTCCTCAGTGACGCGGATTAATGAGATTTCCAGTACATACCGCCTTCCTGAGGAGCCCCGCCGGTAGTTAATGGTAAAAATTCGGGGGCGTCTCGAAGGAGGCAGCCAAACCCGCTTTTTAGACACAGCCGTATGCTCCCGACTCCCGGCCGGGACATCCCCGGCGAATTCCGCGCATAATTTCCCCTAACCACTACCATCCGGCCATCCAGTCATCCCGCCCTCCCATTCCAAACTCCTGCCCCACGGCGCTATTACTTATGAAACAGCCGCACCCATGAAACAACCGTTGAAGATCGCCCACGCATCGGACGTTCACCTGGATACAGATTACTTCGGCGGAGAGGAAAACCGGGCCTCCCGGGATCATTGCCGGGAAATCTTCCAACGCCTGCTGGAGGAAATCAGCGCGGAACGGCCCCACCTGTTCCTGCTGCCGGGCGACCTCTTCGACTCCAACCGCGCCACGGACGATACCATCCGCTGGAGCATGGAAAAGCTGGGGGCGCTGCCTTTTCCCGTGGCGATGATTCCCGGCAACCACGACTGCCTGGAGGAAGGCTCCATCTTCAAGCGCTACGATTTTTGCAAAATTCCCAATATGGAAATGCTGCTGGCCGGGGAGGGCGAAACGGTGGAACTGCCCGCCCTGGGCGCGGCCATCTGGGGAAAGGGGATGGTGGAGCACTCCACCGAGTTTCAGCCATTGGACGGGCTGCCTCCGGCCGGGGAGGGCCGCTGGAACCTGGCCATGGGCCACGGCATCTACGTGGGACGCGAGGGGATGGGATACCGCTCCTCTCCCGTGGAAGCCAAGCAGATTTCCCGCTCCGGTTATGACTACATCGCCCTGGGTCATCATCACGCCCTGCTGGACGTGAGCGCCAACGGCACTCCGGCCTACTATTGCGGCTCCCCGGTGCCCATCTCCCCGGAGCGCCACGGCACCTGGCTGCTGGTGGAACTGGAGGAGGGCCGGCCCGCTACGGTTACCGTGCGCACCCTGGAGCATTCGTAGGAATGGGGCCGGTGAGTCCTGTAACTTGAGAGACCGTAATTCCAATTCTTCACCACCGGGTCACACTCCGTTTTCCAGTCCTTAATTTTTTCACGGATCAGGCCGATAATGCTATGCTCCGCATGGGATTGATTTTCTCCATCTCCATCATGACAAGATCGGCAACGGGGAAATTTCATGGCTCGGTCCAAATCCAACTCGAATGCTGACATAAAACCCCGGCAGGTTAAAATTTCCACCCTCGGGCGCTTTTCCGTCGAAGTCGATGGAAACCCGCTGCGGTTCGGTACCAAGACGCAGCGCAAACCCCTGGAACTTTTGAAAGTGCTGGTTGCGCTGGGGGGAGAAGGCGTATCCGTCGAAAGCCTGAGCGAATCATTGTGGCCGGAGTCGGACGGCGACAAGGCCTACAACGCCTTCGGTACGACCCTGAGCCGGCTGCGAAATTTGATCGGGCGGGAGGCGCTGCACTTGCAGGATAGCCGCCTCGGCCTTGATCCACATGCCTGCCGGGTGGATGCCCGGGAATTCACGGGGCTTCTCACGTTGGCTTCCCAGGCTATCAATGCTGGAAATGGCAAAGCGGCATGGGAGCATCTGGAGGGTGCCTTTTCTCTGTATCAGGGGCCATTCCTGGAAGGCGAGTTCGACCCGCCGGAAATTCTCTCGGCCCGCGATAGGCTGCACAGCCAGTTTGTGCGGCACGTTAAGGAACTGGGGGAGTTTTTCTTGCAAAAAAAGCAAACCGAGAAAGCAATTTCCCTCTATCAGAAAGGCTTGGAAGTCGATGACCTTTGCGAGGAATTCTATCAAAATCTAATGGACTGCTACCGGCGGCAGGGAAGGCTGGCGGAGGGAATCGCCGTCTATCAGCGCTGCCGACAAACGTTGCAGGCTAGAATGGATGTGGAACCCTCGCCCGAAACCGAGCAGGTCTATCAATCTCTCCTGGCCGATCAGAAGCTGAAATCATCCCCAACGGTGGCGCCCGCAGTTTCTCCCCAGGAACCGCCCACTGAGGCGGAAAAACCGATTTCTCTCCCGGAAACCCCCAAAATCACCGGTGAGCGCCGCCAAGCCACCGTGGCCATTTTTGCGCTCTCCGGATATGGGGCCTTGAGCGAAAAACTCGACCCGGAGGAAGTGGATGGAATTATGAGCCGCATCGGAAAAGAGGTGCAACGCATCGTGGAATACCATGGGGGCATCGTCAATCAGGTGGTGCGGGATGAGATCGAGGCGATTTTCGGCATTCCCTCCGCCCACGAGGACGATCCGGTGCGCGCCGTCAGAGCCGCCTTGGAACTGCATGAGGCAGTGCGCCGGATCGCTCCGCGGGTGGAGGAGAGCATTGGAGTGCCCTTGCGAATGCACACCGGTCTCAACAGCGGTCTCATCGTGACGCATCCACAGGATGGTCGATACGGAATAACCGGCGACACCGTGACGACTGGCGCGTATCTGGCCAAGCGGGCCAAGCCCGATGAAATCCTGATCGGCGCGGAAACCAACCGCTTGACGGCGCCCTTCTTTCAATCCGAGGAATTGCAGCCGCTCAAATTGCAGGGCAAGTCCCAGACCCTGGAAGCCTACCGGATAACAGGAGAATCCAAGGCGGAGACCCGCTTGGAAGCCGCCGAGGAAAGGGGATTTACCGACTTCATCGGTCGGGAACACGAGTTGGAGGCGCTTCACGCCAACCTGGCAACCGCCAGCGAGGGCAGGGGGCAATTCGTTTCGGTGGCTGGGGAGGCGGGGGTGGGCAAAAGCCGTCTGCTCCATGAATTCCGCCAGGGGCTGGATCGCAACAAAATCACGGTGCTGGAGGGCCGCTGCCAGTCCTACGGCAGCGACACGCCCTACCTCCCCTTCATCAATGCGCTCAGACGGGGACTGCGCCTGCTGGAAGAGGATTCGCCGGCGCAATTGCTGGAAAAGGCCGTCACGAACATCAGGGCCATCGACGAGGACCTGGAACCCTACCTGCCCCTCTACCTGCACCTGCTGTCCATCCAGAGCGGGGACTACCCGCTGCCCAAGCGTCTGCACGGACCAGAGCTGGCGGCCGCCCTGCGGGACGCCCTGAGCGCCATTTTTACTTTGGCTGCCAACAACCAACCCATGGTGGTCATCTTCGAGGACTGGCACTGGGTTGACGAGGCCTCCGCCGCGGCTTTGCAGAACCTGCTCGGCGTGATGGCCACCTATCCACTGCTGGTGGTGGTGTTGTACCGGCCCGATTATTCATCCACCTGGGGCAGTCCGGAGCATCACACGCCCATCGTCCTGCATCCCCTGGAACGGCGGTATGACGAGTCAATGTTGAAAGCCGCCCTGAAAACAGACCGGTTACCGGAGGGGCTGTCGGAATTGATCCTTGAGCGTACGGGAGGCAACCCATTTTTCATTGAGGAGGTGTGCCGGGCGCTCATCGAAGAGGGCAGCATTGCCGTGAATAAGGGAGCCGCAAAATTGCTGCGCCCCCTGGAGGAAATCGCGCTGCCCGATACGGTGCAGGCGGTGATCCAAACCCGCCTGGATGGCCTGGGGCCCCATACCCGGGAAACACTCGGCCTGGCTTCCGTCATCGGACGGGAGTTTTCCCGAAGCATATTGGCCCATATTTCCAGCGGCCAATCACGCCTCTCTGCCGACCTGGAAGAACTGAAGACCCTGGAACTGATCCAGCAAACCCGCGTGGTGCCCGAGGCGGCCTACCTGTTCAAGCACGTCCTCACCCAGGAAGTGACCTATAACACCTTGCTCCTACAAAAAAGAAAGGAACTGCACGGGATAGTGGGCCGGGCCATCGAGGCGTTGTACCCGGACCGCATCGAGGAGCAGTCGGAACGGCTGGCCCATCATTACAGCGTAGCGGAGCATTGGGAGAAAGCGGCGGAGTACGGAAAACGGGCAGGCGAAAAGGCCAAGGGATTGAGCCAATACCAGGAGTCGATTGATTTCTATGAGCGATCGGTTAAATGGCTTTTGGAATTGCCGGAATCCCGCTCCCGGCAGGAAAATTTGGTCGATATGCAATTAGAATTGGTTTGGAATTTTATCATTCTGGGGCGTTGGGACGAGTCGCTGCAGGTTTGCCAGACCGCCGAGCCAATGGCCCAGGAACTGGCGGACCGAATCCGCCTGGGAATGATTCATTGTGGAATTGCTTCTTCTTGTATTTACACAGGTGATCACAAAAAAGCTGAATATCATTACCAACAGTCTTTTGAGCATTTCGAAAGTTCAGGAGATGAATTATTCATCGCAATCGGAAGGCACTGGGTCGGCACCTCTTACCTTGGCCCCGGCCTGTGGAAAAAGGCGGAACCTTTCATTTCAGGAGCCCTTCACACCTACGAGAAGCTGGATAGCCTTACATCTTTCGGTTTCGGTTTTTATCTCATGGCTGGAATGTGTGGATACGCCCATGCGGGGTATTGTTTGGCCGTGCAGGGACGGAACCGGGAGGCCGCTGAAAATTTTGCGAAGGTCACATCGTCGGAAATTCAGGAAGCCGGCAACCTTCCGTCGAAATCGGTTTATTTATCGTGGCATGGGCTGTACGTCGCCCTGGTTGGGGAGGACCGGGTCGAGGCTGAATTGCGGGCCGATCAATTAATGGAACTCGCTGAAAAATCCGACTCCCCTTTTCAGGTGTTGGGGGTATACGTGGCGAAAACGAACATACTGATGGGAAAGGAAAACTACGAAGGTGTCCGGAACTGGGGTGAAAAGGCGCTCCGGACCATCGAGGGGAAAAACATCCGGAGCGGTCACGTGGGAAACCTACATTACAACCTGGCGCGGGCCATCCTGGAGTTGGGCGATTACGATGCCGCCAAAAGGCATTATGAGGAGGGACAGCCCCTGGCGGAGCCATCGCCCCACTGGTGGGGGCCACGTTACGACTTCCTCAAGGGCTTGCTATTGGCCCGTGCCCTCGAACCCGATTATGAGCAGGCGGAGACCCTGTTCGAGCAATCCGCGGCCAACGACATGGAAGTGGGGGCATACGTTCCCGCCGCTCAGACCCGCTACCACTTGGCCCGCATGCTCGCCAGGAAGGGCGATGTTGACCACGCCCGCGAAATCCTTTCCGCGTTGAAGAAACAGTTCAAACAGTGGGCCATCCCCGTCTGGGAAAAGAAGTGCCAGCAGGCTCTGGCGGAAATCAAGTCCGGCTGAACCACCTCAATTCTGTTTTTACCCCCGTCCAAATACACGATTGGAACTGTCCCCAAGGTACGGATTTTTTTCAATCTGTACGCTATCCGTACCTGCCCGGTGACCAATCCGTTATGCGGTTTCCCCTATGCTCAACTCAACACGGGCGATCGACCCATTTCAAAGTTCCAGGGATGACGTCCGAACATGAACCGAATCGAGCAAGGGGAACATCATGAACACGATCCAAGCCACCGCATCTTTTCAACCCTCCTCCATCCCTGCGCCGCGCGGCTATAACACGCAAGGATTGGCCACTGCCCACCAATGGCTGCGCTCGGCCATGACCTCCGTCAGGGAAAGCCTGGCGCGCCACGCCGATCGCACGGAAGAAAAGCGGCGGCTCCGCGCCATAAAGCAATACCACCGCAATCGGGCCCGGTTGCCGTCAGCCGGCTTTCGCTTCGACCCTCGTAGCGACGACTTTTTCTCCCGCCTGGATAGCTGAACAACCACCGGAATCCGGCCCTTCGCAGGTTCACCCGGCACCTGGCTGCTGGTGGAACTGGAGGAGGGCCGGCCCGCATCTGTCACCGTGTGCAACCTGGAAGGCCCGTGATAAAAGCTGAAAGCGGATAAGGGGATTGCTGGGCAATCCGTTCCCCGGAGCAATCGGAGCAAATGGATTTCTTTTTTTCGCCGCCCCCCCCAATTTGACCCCTCCCCGTTCCTTTGCCACACTATCGGCCTCCTGAAGGGGGTAGACGATTCCTGACCACAAGGCTTTGGGGTAAATGGGAAAGGGGGTGCCGGGATGAAGGAGCCGACGTTCACCCTGGGCATCGAGGAGGAATACCTGCTGGTGGAGCGGGAGTCACGTGAGTTGATCCAGGAGGCGCCGGCGGAGTTGTTCGCCGAGTGCGAAACGGCGCTCACGGACCAGGTGACCACCGAGTTCCTCCAGTCCCAAATCGAAGTGGGCACGCGGGTGTGCGGGACGGTGGCCCAGGCGCGCAACGACCTTGCGCACCTGCGCCGCACCATCGCCCGGCTGGCGGAAAAACGCGGGCTGGCCATCATCGCCGCGTCCACTCACCCATCGGCGGACTGGGTGGACCAGCTCCACACGGACAAGGATCGCTACCACACACTGGCGCGGGACATGCAGGCCCTGGCGCGGCGGCTGGTCATCTGCGGCATGCACGTCCATGTGTGCATCGACGACGAGGACCTGCGCATCGACCTGTTGGGCCAAAGCAGTTATATCCTGCCCCACCTGCTGGCCTACTCGACCTCCTCTCCCTTCTGGCATGGGCAGGATACGGGGCTCAAGTCCTACCGTCTCTCGGTGTGGGACGCCATGCCGCGCACGGGACTGCCCGAGCACTTCGAAAGCTGGGGCGAGTACCAGCGGCACCTGGACGTGCTGATCCAAACCGGGGTCATCGAGGACGCCACCAAGGTGTGGTGGGACGTACGGCCCAGCGCCCGCTTCCCCACTCTCGAGATGCGCATCACCGACGTGTGCACCCGCCTGGAGGACGCCATCTGCTTGGCGGCGGTCTTCCTGTGCTGGTTG
>VRUH01000098.1 GCA_019456185.1 Candidatus Glassbacteria bacterium
CCTCCCTCCCTGGAGAAAACTTCCGTCACCGGCCCTTCCAGCGCCTCGCGCTCGGCCCTGGTCCGGTTGGGTACATAGGTGTAAACTTCCATGTCAAGCGTCCCGCTCAGCTCATTCTTGAACTGGTAGGTTTCGGGAGTCAGGTACCCGTTATCGACAAACAGCACACGGGTCCCCGGCGCGGCCTCGCCGACCAGGTGCAGCATCACCGCCGAGTGCAAGCCGAAACTGGTGGACAGGATCAGCGAGTCGCCGAAACGCCCCCGAGCCCACAGGATTCGCTCGATCGGGCTTCTGCCGGCCAGCAATTCATTCGCTTCCCGCAGTTCGCGCTGATCGAGATCGGCATTTTGTGCGGATCCCACTGGCATAATCACTTACTCCTCCCGGCTGGCCGGCTTGCCGAAATACTGCCGGCTTTGTTACTCAAAACTTCTGTAAGCGGCGGTCCTGCTTGACAACCGCCCAATGTTCATTACTTTGATTGATTTAATGCAGTATGGCAAATATATCACATTCAGACAGATCAGTCAAGAGTTAACCTTCTCCTTATCGAAACCGGCTGGAAGGTTGCGTGACGGCTGTCTGTTAAGCGGATACTTGCCCAGCCAGCCTGTCGAGAGTATAATAGTTCAAAATCCACTAACCACTCTGCCCTTCAGGGAGGAATCAGATGAATCTATCGAGGATAACCGCCGGCTTTCTGTCACTGGCTGTCGCCATCATCCCGCTTACCGGATCCGGAGCGTTTGCCGGCGACGCCACGGTGAATGCCGCCGACTACCGGAGTTCCGGCTCCCACACTTCAGGTATCCAGGAGGCTGTCTACGCCCTGGGCGAGGGCGGCGGGACCGTGCTGATCCCGGCCGGTGTTTACGAAATCGACCGGGCGATCCACCTGGGCACGGGTGTCCAGCTCAAGGGCGAGGGCGAACACACGGTTATTGCGCGCAGGGACGAGCCCGTGCAGGTAAAAATTACCCAGCCCGCCCTGACTGGCGGCACAAGTGTGACCGTGGCCGACGCCTCTGTGTTTCGTGTCGGCCAGGAAGTGACTGTGCGCAGCGACGATTCGCACGGCTGGTGGTGCGCCCACGCTTACATAACAAGTATTGACGGTAACACGGTCCAGCTCGACCGCGAACTGGTCCACGATTACAAGCCCGATGAAAACGCCTCGCTCAACAATTTCTTCCCCGCGCTCTACGCAATCGAAAAAAAGCTGATCCGGATCGAGGACCTGGCGATCGACGGGCGGCTGGGGGAGAACCGGGATTTCGAGAACGACTTCACGGTCAGCGCGATCCACACCCGCGACGTTTCGGACAGCTATATCGCCAGGGTGCATATCACCGGCTGGCCCGGCGACGGGGTCAGCATCCAGACCGGCGACAACGTGACCGTGACCGAGTGCACCAGCGAGCACAACCTGGGCCACGGATTCCATCCGGGCACCGGGATCGCCAGCGGCAGCTGGACCAACAACGTGGGCCGGTTCAACGGCTGGGACGGCCTCTATTTCTGCCACCGGGTGCGTCATACCACCGTCTCGGGAAACCGGTTCCACGATAACGGCTGGAACGGGATCGGCGGGCTGGGAGTGGGCGGCGACGGCGGCGACCGCTACAACGTGATCAGCGAAAACTTCTGTTACAACAACGCCCGCTGCGGAATCGAGGCGACCAACGGCGGCAACAATATCGTGGTCAACAATGTCTGCGAGAACAACAGCCGCTCCGAAGCCGGCCGTTATCCCGGCATCCTGGTGGAGGACACTCATTCCAGCGTAATCAGCGGCAACCGCTGCCTCGATTTCCAGGACCCCGCCGAAGACAAGACTCAGGGCTGGGGAATCCTGGTGGTCGGCGACAGCCACGGCAACGTGATCCTGGGCAACATCCTCTCCGGCCATATCCACGGCGGAGTGGGCGGCGAGGCGCTGGACCGCAACGTGGTGGCCGACAATATCACCCACGATGAGCATGTGCCGGCCGGGAAGTAGGCAGGTGATGAGAGCGATCGGAATATCAGCCCTGTTTGTCGCGATCCTGCTGGCAGGGGCAACTTGCGGGGCCGGGAATGAAGCTCTAAAAAATTTCGAGCCGGGCGAACTGAGCGTGGCGCGGCTGGAGAAAGCCGCCCGTGCCGCCGGGGTCCAGCTCGAACGGGTGGAGGCGCAGATCCCGGCCGCGCACAGACCCGGGGTGGAATTCCGTACTCTGGCCTGGGATGACAGCCTGCTGGTGGAGCTGCGCCGGCGCTACGACCTGGCCGGAGTGATCGACAGCGCGCGCCACGAGTGGCACGCCCAGTTGCTGCTCAACCACTGGATCCACAACCGGATCGAAAACGGCACACCGGGAGCCGAGGTCTCAAACGCGATTGAAATTCTCGATGCGGCCGCCGAGGGCAAAACGTTCTGGTGCAGCTATTATGCGATCACTTACACCCAGTGCGCGCTGGCCCTGGGCTGGCAGGCGCGCAAGATCAGCCTGGACCATCTCCACGACCACGGCGGCGCGGGCAGCCGCCATCACGGGGCAACCGAGGTCTGGAGCAACCGCTGGCGCAAGTGGATCTATCTCGACCCCCAGAGCAACCTTCATTTCGAGCGCAGGGGTGTGCCGCTTTCAGCCTGGGAGGTCCGCTCCGAGTGGCTGCGTAACGGCGGCGAGGATGTGGACCACGTGACCGGAGTCCCCCCGGACACGGTGCACAAAAACCCGGCGATCCTCTGGTGGGACCTGGAGGACGAGGACGAGACCGCGCTGTTCTTCTGGCTGATCTACCACGACAGCTATGCCACCTGGGACTCAACCAGCCCCAGCCCGTTCTACACTCCCGTCGACAGCCATACCGAGGGCAAAACCTGGTACCAGGGCGGGGACTCGCTGTACCTGCACGCCGGCTACCAAAAGAACCTGTTCCATCCGGTGGAGGATATCGGGGACCTCCACTGGACAGTCGGCGTGGTGGAGGCGGAGATAACGGGAGTCGAGCGGGGGAAGATAATCCTGGCGCTGGAGAGCCGGCAGCCGGATTTCGCGCGCTTCGAGGTCAGTTTCGACGGCGACGACTGGGAAGAGGTGGAAAACCCGGCGCGGCTTGAGTGGAGCCTGCATATGGGCCTCAACGGCATCTCGCTGCGAGCACTCAACAAGGCGGGGGTCAGCGGACCGAGGACTACGGTTGTGCTGAACTGAAGGTCAGGATTTGGTATAAACACCCTTGCCGGACCGCTCACCCCGCTGCGATGAGACCGTGGACTCGATCACCAGCGCCCCGTCGGCAATCGACCACTTTTCCACCGAATCCATCTCGAAACTCCGGCCGCTCCAGGAAAAGTTTGTTTTAGAGGTGATCGTCAGCGTTTTGCCGTCAGCGGACCATTCCGCGGTTGAAACGCTGGAGCGGTTTTCACTCTCGTTCTTGCACTCCTCGCCGTCCAGGGTGTAGGTGGACTCGATGGAGACCTCCTGCCCGTCACGGTTGCGGCGAAAAGATTCGACCTCGAGCTTGTCGCCATCCTGCTTGATTACCATTTTCGTGGCCAGGAAGCTCCTCCTGCCCGACTCGCCCATCTCGCTTTTGGCCGTGTCGAGGGTCCATTCACCGCTGAAATCGACCGAATTTTTTTCGTCGGCAAGAACTCCCGAGCAAATAAGCAGAACCAAAGCGATGCAGAGGTACAGGTAGCGCATGGCGGCCTCCGGACAATGGGTTGATTGGAAAAAATGACTTCCTGGATTTAATTATATATCCCAAAAGTGGAAAAACAAATGATTCCACGCCGAATAAGTTCCGGCGGAGAGGATCGGCGTGCGGATAGAGAGTTGTACCGGCGTCTCAGCCCTTCAACTCCGCCAGCTTCTCTTTCACTTTCTCGACGTGGCCTTTGGCTATAACATTCGGCCAGGCGTGGGCGATAGTGCCGTCCGGGCCGATCAGGAACGTACTGCGCTGCACGCCCATGTACTCGCGGCCATAGTTTTTCTTGAGCTTCCAGGCCCCGTAAGCCTCCAGCGCCACGTGCTCCGGGTCGGAGAGCAGCACCAGGTTCAGGCCCTGCTTTTCGATAAAACCCCGGTGGCTGCTGGTGCTGTCCGGGCTGACCCCGACCACCACCGCGTCCAGCCCGCTGAACTCGTTCCTCCGGGCTGTGAAATCGCAGGCCTCGGTGGTGCAGCCCGGCGTATTGTCCTTGGGATAGAAATAGAGCACCACCCACTTGCCCTTGAGGCTATCGAGCGTCACTTCCCGGTCATCCTGGTTCTGCAGCGCGAAGCCGGGAGCCTTGTCACCCGCCTTGACCATCACTCCTCCATCATTCAATCTTTACAAAGGAAAAAAAGGGGCGAAGCCGCGACGGCTCCACCCCGGTGATTCAATACCGTTCAGCTTGACACGATTTACGGCTGATCCTCATCAGGGGCATCCTGCTGCCCGACATCAGGGGCATCCTGCTGCCTGACATCAGAACCTTCCTGCTGCCCGACATCAGAACTTTCCTGCTGCCCGACATCAGAACCTTCCTGCTGCCCGACATCAGAACCTTCCTGCTGCCCGACATCAGAACCTTCCTGCTGACCGACATCAGAACCTTCCTGCTGACCGACATCAGAACCTTCCTGCTGCCCGACATCCGGAACATCCTGCTGTTCAACCGACGGCTCGGGGACAGCAGCAGTCTGTCCGCAGGCGCCGCAGGTGTTTATCCCCAGCAACAAGTAGAGCGGGCACAAGCCGATGAGGGTAGTGGTGACCGGCAGCAGGCCGATCAGACCCCACCAGGACTTGAAATACAGCCCGAGAGCGATAATGGCCAGCCCGACGATGATCCGGACTGTTTTGTCAACCGATCCGATATTGCGCTTCATCGGTCATCCCTCCTGTTACTCGTTGACGGTGACGAGGTAACAAAGACGAAGAGATGTCCCCCGTGTAGTGGAGGTCGTCTCTTCGCGCTAAACATGCAAACGCATGCTTAATTGCCGCCTTGGTCCTGGGCCACGGTGCGTCCACCCATTTCCTTGTCGATCAGGTAAATTCCGCCCGGATAGCCCTCGACCATTTTCAGCTTATCAATCACAGCCTGAGCGCTGGCTTCCTCTTCCACCTGCTCCTCGACAAACCAGTTGAGCAGCACGCGGGTGGCGTTGTCATTGTTGCTGTCGGCCAGCGCGCACAGGTCATTGATCCGTCCGGTAACCATCTGCTCGTGTTTGAGCGTGTCCTGAAAAACGGCCAGGGGCGATTTCCATGATTTCTGCGGGGCAGGCAGGGCCTGGAGCTCCACGTCGGCGCCCTTGTCGTGAAGGTAGCCGTAGAACTTCATCACATGGCCCATTTCCTCCTGGGCCTGCATTTCCAGCCAGCCGGCGAACCCTTCGAGATTCTGGGCCTTGAACCAGCTTGACATCGAAAGATAAAGGTAGCTACTGTACAACTCGGACTGAATCTGGTCATTAAGGGCCGCCTGCATCTTTTTGCTCAGCATCGTCAACTCCTGTTGTTTTAAATTGTAATATACACTAGATCATAAGATCATAAGATCATAGTCAAAATTACGGGTACCTGAATTATAATCGAGTCTGATTGAAGCCACAAGGTGAATTGATTGTGAATCCGCGTCTCGTTAGCATCTTCGTCCCGATACAGCAATCCGCTCCCTGCGACGATTATCTCATCCTGCGGTAACCGCTCAGGTTTTCTTCCCCGATAGCCACCTCCTTACCCTTGCGTTCACACTCCGGGCAGACGCCCACGAACTCCACTTTGTACCCCAGAATCCTGAAATCGCTGCGGACACCGGCCCTCTGCCCGACATCCCGGGCAGCCTCGCGGGGCAGATCGCCCACCTGGCCGCAAACGAGGCAGTGCACGTGGTAATGCTCGTGCATCGTACCGTCGTAACGGGTGCGGCCGCCATCGCGGAGAGTATGGATTTCACCGTCGGCCGCCAGGGTCTGCAGATTGCGGTAGACCGTGCCGAGACTGATTCTCGGCAACCGTCTGCGGACTCCGGCGTAGATCTCATCGGCTGTCGGGTGAGATTTCGTGCTCCTCAGTTCCTCGAGGATCAGCTTTCTCTGCCGCGTCATCCTGCGTGCCGGCGTAGCATTCATCTTCCGATTCACCATCCGGGAAAAACTTACCAGTATTAGTTCCTGTTAGCAACATATGAAAAGAGACGCCAGAAGTCAAGGGCTTTTTCAATCATGATCAGCCCTCGATTCGTTCCAGGAGTTTGATGCAGAACATCAGCGTGCGCGGGACGTGGAAAAAGCATTTGTAGGGACCGCCTTTGAGCTGGTGGGTTGGCGCACCCTGACGGTCCAGGTAGCCGAACCACTCGCCATGTTCCCGGTCAATCAGGCGGTCAGCGATATAGTCCCAGGTCCGTTCGAAATATCCGGCGTATTTGTCATTGCCGCTGAGACTCCAGGCCAGCAGCGTTCCGTAAAGCGCCTCGCAGAGGGGCCACCACAGTTTCATCTGCCATTCCAGCTGTAGCGGAGGACGGTTTTCGGAGTCGAGGAAATAGTATATCCCGCCGTGAGCGTTATCCCAGCCGCGCTCGAACGACCATTCGATCATTTCAAGCGCCCTCTGACGGTGTTCCTCGATCCCGCGGGCTTCAAGATACTCCAGTACGAACCAGCCGGCCTCGATTGCATGACCGGGATTCATCAGCCGTCCCTCGCTGCCCGGCAGGTGACTGCCGTCGGGGGCCACGTTTTCCAGCACCAGCTTCCGTCCCGGATCGGCGTGGATCATCACTTCCGCCACCCAGCCCTCCATGCGTTCGGCATGGGGAAAATCATCGCGGCCGCGCGAGAACTGTTCGGCGGCGCACAGAAGCATCATCGGCACACTCATCGCCGAAACCTCCGGCCGTCCCTCCAGCATCGGCCTGCCCAGCAGGCGCGGATTGTCGGCCAGCTCCACCACCTTGTCGAACATCAGCAGGGCCTCGGCGGCCAGACGGTTCTCACCGGTG
>VRUH01000099.1 GCA_019456185.1 Candidatus Glassbacteria bacterium
GCGCTGGCTGGCCGCGATGGACGCCTGCGGCGTGGAGTTGGCCGGGCAGCTCGCCGCACGCGATCCCGAGCAGCCGCTGCCCTGGAGCTTTATCGAGTTGCCGGTGAGCGGGAAATTCCTCCGCGCCCAGCTTTCACGGGCCGAAGCCGGACAGAATGTCGCGGATTGCGCCGACGGTACGTGCCTGGGCTGCGGTGTCGATGAACCCGATAACTGCCGTCTGCTGAGCAGCCTGCCCGACGGGACCGGGCAGGGTTCGGACGAACCGGCGGATACCCCGCTGGCTAAGGGAATCCTGCCGACCGTGGAAAATACTGACGGGCGTGATGTCTGGAGGATGCGTTACGCGCGGCGGGGCCTGCTGCGCTTCGTGGGCCACCTTGACAACTCGCGCAACCTCGAGTTCATGCTCCGCCGCTCGCGCCTGCCGGTGGTGCACAGCGCGGGCTACAACGCCAGGATGCGGCTGCATTTCTCGCCGGCTCTGCCCCTGGGGGTCGAAAGCGAGGCCGAGTATCTCGATTTCGAGCTGCTGCCGGTGGCTGAGACCGCGGTCCGCCGGACTCTGGAAGCGGCGTCGAAGGATATGGCCGGGTTCGGGATAATCGAGCTGCAAAAGCTGCCGCCGGGAGTAACCCGCAGGGCGATGGCGCCGGCTATCGCCGCCTGCACCTGGAGCGCGGACATCCCGTTCTCCCTGCTGGCCGCTGAAGTCGACCCCGCGGAAAAGGTCGAGCAGCTGCGCCGTCAACGGATTGAGCAGGGCGGATTTATCGAGCGCCGGGACAAAAAGGGGCGGCCGAAAATAGTTAAGCTGGCGGATGCTTTGGCTCAGCTGACTGTGTCGTCGGACAGCGGGCATCTCAAGCTGCACTTCGACCTGAACTTGCAGGGACCGGACTCCGAGCGCCCGGACAGATTCCTCGGCTGGCTGCTCGAGCTGGACGGCGAAAGCCTGGCCCGCTGCCGGATAGTGAAGGTTAGCGCCAGGCTGCCGCAAGCCGCTTTTGTAGTTACGTGATTTGGTGGTTCGTTTTCCGGCGATGTGCTCGCATAACATTTTACAGCGAGACGGACTACTGTTAAATTTGAAACTGTCTATCGAATGAGAATTGATTCTCCGCCCTTGAGCTCAAGGAGCCGGGAGAGATAGAACGGTTTAATGCTTTTATTGCAACTTTCAGGAATGAGTTATGGCTAATCAACCCAGACACAAATCGGTAAAACGGGATATTATTATCTCCGTGGCCCTCAAACAGACCAGGATCGCGATCCTGGAAGAGGGCAAGATGGTCGAATTCATGGTCGACCACGAGAGTGAACTCAGGATGGTGGGCGATATCTACAAGGGTGTTGTCCGCCGCGTGCTGCCCGGCATGCAGGCAGCGTTTGTCGATATCGGCCTGCCCAAACACGGTTTCCTTCACGTCAGCGACGTCAACTACGACCTGTTCGATACCGACTACGACAGCGACGACCAGAGCTCCGGCGGCGGCCGCAGGAAGCCGCGCAAGCTCCAGGCGATCCAGGACCAGCTCCAGGAGGGGCAGGAAATCCTGGTTCAGGTGACCAAGGAACCGATTGGCACCAAGGGCTCGCGGGTCAGTACGGACATTTCGCTGCCCGGCAGGCTGATGATTTACAACCCGTTCGACAACCGGATCGGCATCTCGCGCAAGATCGACGACAACCGGCAGCGCGCCCGGATCAAGGATATCGTCAGGAAGATCATTACCCGCAACGAGGGCGTGATTATCCGCACCGTGGCCGAGGATACACCGGCCGACGAGTTCAAGAACGAGTACAACTCGCTCAAGAGCCTGTGGCGGCGGATCAAACGCCAGAGCAGCCAGGTCGAATCACCGAACCTGGTCTACCAGGAAATGAAGCTGATCTCCAGCCTGCTGCGCGATGTGTTCAACGAGCGGGTGGACTCGCTGGTGGTGGATTCCAAGTCCGAGTACAAACGGATCAAGGACTACCTCAAGATTATCGCGCCCAAGCTTACCGACCGTCTCCAGCTCTACAAGCAGCAGGAGCCGCTGTTCACCAAGTATAACCTCGATGACGAGATCCGCAAAGTGTTCAGCAGCAAGGTCTGGCTCAAGCGCGGCGGCTATATCGTGATCGAACAGACCGAGGCCCTGGTCTCGATCGATGTCAACACGGGCCGCTACACGGGCGAAAAAAATCAGGAGCAGACAATCCTGCGGACCAACCTGGAGGCCGCCCGCGAGATCGCCCGCCAGATCCGTCTCCGCGACCTGGGCGGGATCATCGTCGCCGATTTTATCGACATGGAAAGCCGCGAAAACAAGCAGCGCGTGCTCGAGGAATTCCGTCACCACCTCAAGTACGACCGCTCCAAGACCAAGGCGTTCGATGTCAGTCCGCTGGGCCTGGTGGAAATGAGCCGCCAGCGCGTGCGTTCGAGCCTGTTCCAGAGCATGACCGAACCGTGCCCCAACTGCGAGGGCCGCGGCAGGGTGTTCACCCCCGAGGTGGTCACCGGAGAGCTGGAAATCATCCTGCGCAAGCTGACCGCCGACCGTAGGGAGAGCGAACTGCTGCTCAGGGTTCATCCCGCGGTAGCTCTGCACCTGATGGAACAGGAGCGTTTGCTGCTCCGGCAACTGGAGAACCATACGCGCACCAGGCTGCACCTTCGCGACGACCCGTTGATGCGGCTTGATGATTTTGCGGTGTTCAGCCTGCCGTCTAAAAAGCAGCTGGATATCAGGTAGATTTGACTATTGACTTCGCAGTCAATAAGCTTTATTTTTGCGGACTATTTTATCTGAGCAAGGCAGCTTAAGCCGAGAATGCATGTCCAAAGGAGCCGGCGGTTCGATGTATGCGATAGCTAGGAGTGGAGGAAAACAGTTCAAGATCCAGCCCGACGGCGTGATTCGCGTCCCGTCGTTGAGCAGCGAGGTCGGAGACAAGTTGAAGCTGGAGGAAATCCTGCTGGTCGCCGACGGTGAAAAGATCGAGGTGGGCACGCCGCTGGTTGACGGCGCATATGCCGAAGCCACCGTGGTCTGTCACGGCCGCGACAGCAAGATCAGGATTATCAAGTACAAGCGGCGCAAGAACTACCATCGCACCCTCGGCCACCGTCAGGGCTTCACCGACCTCGAGATCGGTAAGATCGTCCTCGGCGCCAAGAAGGCCAAAAAGGCGAAGGCCGAAGCCGCGGAAGTTAAGCAGCAGGCCAAGGCCGCCACCTCCGCCAGGGCCGTGGATAAAAAGACCGAGGCTGCTCCCAGGAAAACTTCCAAACCTGCCGCGGCTAAGAAGACCGGGGGCACCAGGGCTAAGGAAGAAGTGAAAGGCGAGAAGAAGAAGACCGCCGCCAGGAAACCTGCCCGCAAGACTGCTGCCAGGAAAACCGCGGCTGGGGACAAGCAGGAAGCGCAGCCCGGGAAGAAGGCCGCGTCGACAGCGGCTAAGAAGACTACAGCGGCTAAGAAGACCACTGCAGCCAGGAAGAAGGCTGTCGCGCCCAAAAAGGCCGCGGTGTCCAAGAAGGCCGATGAGGCAAAAGGCAAGGAAGACGCCGGCAAGAGTTGAGCGTAGTTTTGCAGCGGAATTTATCTGCGCGACATGTACACGGAAATCGCAGGAGACGGCAATGGCTCATAAAAAGGGAGTGGGAAGTTCCCGCAACGGGCGCGACAGTAACGCACAAAGGCTGGGCGTCAAAGTTTTCGCCGGCCAGTCTGTCAACGCCGGATCGATTATCGTCCGCCAGCGGGGCACCCGCCTTCATCCGGGAAACAACGTGGGCCTGGGCAAGGATCACACGCTTTTTTCCCTGATCGACGGTGTAGTGCAGTACGAGCGTAAGGACAAGACGCGCAAGAAAGTTTCGGTCTATCCGTCAGGCTCGGAGAACTGAAACTTGTAATCCCCTGAATATGAGTATGTTGAAAGCGCCCCGGGTAACCGCCCGGGGCGCTTTTTTTATGTCCGCCGGTGTAGCTGTTTAGTTGACAGCACAGGCGCGTATGTTTAATATAAATAGATATAAAGCATTCTGTATAATGTATGTTGTTCCTCGCCCCCGGGAGGACTGTTGGACCGGCTTACCCTCAGCGGCATGAAGTTCTATTCCCACTCAGGCCTGTTCTCGTTCGAGAAAGACGTAGGTCAGCTCTTCGAGATCGACGTAGACTGCTATGTCGATCTGGCTAAGGCCGCGCGCACGGATAAGGTCGGCGACACGGTCAACTATCCCCTGCTGTTCCAAGCGGTTAAAAAGATCATGGAACACAGCAGTTTCAACCTGATGGAACGCCTGGCCGGAGAGATAGCCGAAACCGCGCTGCGCGATTTCCCGATCCGGAAGATCACCGTGCGCTGCCGCAAGCCGAGGGTACCGGTCAAGGGATTCATCGACTACGCGGAAGTCGAAATCTGCCGGGAGAAGTAGTTTTGGGCCGTAACAGTCAGGTATTCGTTTCCCTCGGCGGCAATCTGGGAAACCTGCGAGCCAATCTGGCGCGGGCGCGCACGAAGATCGCTGAACTCGACTGTACTGATCTCGAATCGGCCTCGGCCCAGAGATTGACCGAGCCGGTGGGTGTTGTCGGGCAGCCGGAATTCCTCAACCAGGTGCTGAGACTTTCCACCGGGCTGGAACCGCAGGCATTGCTGGACTGTTTGCTGGAAATCGAAAAGGGCATGGGCCGGGTCCGCACGAGCCGGTGGGGGCCGCGGATAATCGATCTCGATATCCTGTTTTATGGAGCCTTGCGCCTGGAAACACCCAGCCTGGTGCTGCCGCACCCCGAGGTATGGGTTCGGCCTTTCTTCCTCGATATGATCGGGGAACTAGACAGTACGTTTCTCCAGGAATGGGAGGAATTCCGCGGGGAGAGGGGTTGAGCCGATGAAGACAGCCAGGACCAAAGAGGAAGTCGGCACGGCGGTTGCGCAGGCCCGGCGGGAGGGAAAAGTTGTCGGCCTCGTGCCCACGATGGGCGGTTTCCACGATGGGCACCTGGAGTTGATCAGAATCAGCGCGAGTCGGGCCGGCTTTACCGTCGTAAGCCTGTTTGTCAACCCGACCCAGTTCGCACCCGGCGAGGACCTGGAGCACTACCCGCGGGACGAGGAGCGCGACCGGAATCTTGCCGCGGCCGAGGGTGCGGGCTTGCTGTTCGCTCCCTCGGTGGATGAAATGTATGCCGCCGGCAGCTCCACTCTCGTCGAGGAAACGGAGTTGAGCCGCACCCTCTGCGGCCTCTCGCGGCCCGGCCATTTCCGCGGAGTGACCACGGTGGTCGCCAAGCTGTTCAATATCGTCCAGCCGGACCTGGCTGTGTTCGGCCGCAAGGACCTTCAGCAGTTGATGGTTATCCGCCGGATGGCGCGCGATCTCGCTTTTCCGGTGGAAATACTTGATGCGCCGGTGGTCAGGGAACCGGACGGCCTGGCGATGAGTTCGCGAAACGTGTACCTGGACCCTGCTCAACGCGAGCGCGCCCCGGGGCTGTACGCTTCCCTGATCAAAACAGCCGGGGCTGTCGCGGCGGGCGATGACCGACTGGACGAATTGCTCTCCAGGGCCAGGGAATCGGTCGAGCAACGCACGGGCGGCAGGGTGGAGTATCTCGAAGCGCTCGACAGCGGCCTCGCACAGGCATCCGCAGCGGCTGATTGCGCCTACCTTGCCGCGGCTGTCCAGCTGGGCGGAACACGGCTGATAGACAACGTCCGGGTACCGCCGGGTGCAGCGGGCGATGGAGTCGAATAACCAAACTTAACCCGTCGTTAGCGGGAGATTGAAAATGACATTGGACAATACTGCAGGCGGCAGCGACAAATCCCGGCCACCCGACCGGGACGGGAACGGCGAGGGCTTGATTTTCAGCCAGAACCTCGAACTGGATTTCCTGGCCGCGGGCCAGGAGAGTCGCCCGGTTCGCAAACCTGAACCGGAAGCAGAGTCGAGTCCGGCCGAGCGCGAGATCTATTTCCGGCTCGAAGCGGCCAAGGTGGTGGATCTCCTCCGCGGTGAACTGGAGCGGTTCGGCGCCTCCGACGGTGTGTTCGAGATGGTGGAGGAATTGTGGCGGAGCTGGCTGGCTCTCTGGGGAGATGGACGGGAGCGGGGTGTTGCTGAGTTTACGGAACTGTTCCGGGTTGCGCACCGGGCGTTCGAGGCAGCCGTGGAGCGCGGGGCCGATGAGTTTTCCGCTCCGGAGAAACTGGCGCTGGGCAGGCTGATGCAGGCTATGGAGCGGCTTGTCGCCGGGGAGGTCGATGACGAGGATATCGCCTGGTGCACGGAGGCGGGCTACCGGGTGGCGCGGATGATCGCGGCCTGGAATTCCGGGGGACAACCCGAGCCGGACCAGGCTCACGAAAGCGCGGAACTCGCCGCCGTGGATGATATCTCCGGCTCGATTGACGAATGGTTCAGCCAGGTGAGCAGGTTTATCCCCCAGTTGCATGATGATGAACCTGAAGAGGCTTCGATGGAGTCTGACGGGGAATCGGTGTTTTCGGCGCGTGAAATCCAACCGTCGCTGGAAGCGCACGAAGATGATATCGATCTGGAACACGTGCGGGAACTTGATCCGGCCGGCACGGAGACGCCGGGTGCGAGGGTCGAGGCGGAGCCAGTTGCCGGCTTGAGCGTTGTCCCGCCGGTCGAAGATAAGCGGCGGGTGGCCGGACAGGAAAAGACCGGGTCGGGGGGCAGGGAGGAGATCGTGCTGGAAGGCACCAGTGAGGGTTGGCTGGCGGAGGTATATTTCAGCGAGTGCTGTCTGGAAGCTGTCGAGGCGATCAGGAGCAATGTCGACTATTTCGAGGGCCATTCCGCCAGACGCACGGCCAGAATTTTCGGCGATCACGTTGATTACCTGATTCAGCTCTCACGCGATTTCGGGATTACTGAG
>VRUH01000100.1 GCA_019456185.1 Candidatus Glassbacteria bacterium
TATTGACGCTGGCCGCGCCCATCAGCATGGCTGGCGTGGTCTTGTCGCAACCGGAAAGCAACACCACCCCATCCAGCGGATTGGCGCGCAGGGATTCCTCCACGTCCATGCTCATCAGGTTGCGGAACATCATCGTGGTGGGGCGCATCACCGGTTCGCCCAGGGACATGGCCGGAAACTCCAGGGGAAAGCCCCCGGCCTCCCACACACCGCGCTTGACCACCTCGGCTACCCCCCGCAGGTGCTCGTTGCACGGCGTGAGCTCCGACCAGGAATTGCAGATCCCGATCACGGGGCGCCCGTCGAAGAGGTCGTCGGGACGGCCCTGGTTCTTCATCCAGGAGCGGTGCAGAAAGCCATTGCGGTCCGCCTTGCCCCACCAGGCGGCGCTGCGGAAGAGGGTCTTGTCGCTCATGATAGTAATCCTTTCTCGATTGTCTATTATATATATAGGATGTATATGGATGGACGATTCGATCCATCGGGACAACAAAATATCCGTCCAATCCAACCGGGCGGGGTGAGGGATCCGGGCCGTGCCGCCACCCGCGGCCCCAGCGATCCGGAAGCGGCGCTATCCATGATATTGCTTGCTTACTGCGCTTTCCACCCGCCGCGCAACTTTTCCCCGAAGCGGCTCCGGCATGACTTCCCACCCGCGCACCCCGGCCGGGGGGAAGGAAATTCCGCAGAGAACCGGCAACCATGAAAAACGGCGGAGCCGGTAATTCCCGGTCCGGTCAAGCGAAACTGATTACGAAATTTCAATAATGTTTTCAAACTTATATGCACTTTTACCCTAAATGGGTGTTTCCTTCCCGGGGTTTCTATGGTAGGCTTTTCCGTAATCGTGAAAATAGAATTTTAATTACAAAATTTTTTTAAGCGTTATTTCATTTTTTGGATGTGAAAAGGATCGAAGTTCTGCCGTTGACTTGGAGAGGACGACGGCGGGGCCGGGAGACGAGTTACCACGGCCACATCCACGATTTCAATGAAGTCTTGACGCGTACGTTCCGATTCACTGCCCGTTCCGATTCACTGCCCGTTCCGATTCCGGAACCGGGCTCGGAGGAATAGGCCGTTCCCGGCAGCAGTATCCCCAGGCAAGGCTGAATTTCCTGGCAAAGCCACCGGACCGGCATGATTCCAAAATCCGATCGCGGACCGATTTCTTCGGCTCCGCGGCCGCAGATTTGAAAAGGGGGTTTGCCTTGAAAGCAAATATCCTGTCTTCCCTGCCAGCTTTCCGTTCGGCAGGCCGGATGCTCCTGGCCGCATTCTGCGTCTGGAGCCTGGCCATCCTTCCCGTAGCGCAAAACACCATCTTCGCGCAAAGCGCCCGGGATGCCGTCAAAATCCGGGTCGCCGTGCTGGATTTCAAGGGCCTCGGCCTTTCCGAAGTGGAAACCGCCGCCGTGACGGACCAGATGCGCAACGATCTGGTCAACCTGCGAGTATTTACGGTGCTGGACCGCTCCCAGACCGACAAGGTGCTGAATGAACTGGCTTTCCAGCAGGAGGGCCTCACCGATACGGACAAGGCCGCCAAGATCGGGCAGATTCTCAACGTGGAATTCATCGTCACGGGCCGGGTCACCAAATTGGGCGAGGCCTACCAGGTCAATGCCCAGATGATCGACGTGGAAACGGTGGAGATCGTGCGTAGCGAGAGCATCATCTACCGCGGTGACATCCTCGGGCTGCTCTCGGAAAACATAGCCTCCATCGCCGCACGCCTCAGTCAGGTGGATCCCCCGCCATTGCGTCAACAACCGGTGCAACAGCAGGCGCAAGTGGAGGAGGAAGGCGGCGGGATGCCCACCTGGGCCTGGATTGCCATTGGCGTGGGTGTGCTCGCCCTGGCCGCGGGCGGCGGTGGAGAGGAAGATAGCGGAGGCGGTGGCGGCGGTGGCTGCTCCGGCTGCGGGTCGGTGGGATTTACCTGGTGACCATACACCACGGAAAATATCGACCGAAACCGGCCAATCTTTTGGAATCCTAGGAGAATCATGAACGGGCATCCCTATCGAAGAGGATTTTTCATCCTGATCGCATTCCTGATGCTGGGAATGGCCGCGTCCTGTGAACGAAGCAAGGACACTGGTAGCTCCGGCGATCAGTTTGGCGCCATCACCGCCACGATAATCTGGCCCTCCACCGAAAGCGGCACAACCAGCGCCTCCATCCGACCACAAACGGCGCCGGTGGGTGTGGTGAAGGTGCGCGGCACGGTCACCGGGCCCGGCATGTCCCCTGTATCGGCCACGTATTTCGCCTACGAAGGCGGGGGTGCGATCCCCAACGTCCCGGTGGGATTCTACCGCTCCTTGCGCGTGGAAGGCCTGGACATCACCGACACCCCCATCTACATGAGTGGTGCCACCAACCTGAATGTGATCCAGGGGGAGACGACCAACGCGGGCTTCCTCACCATGGTCGACGTGACCACGGATACTACGCCCCCCGCGGCCATCACCGGATTGGGTCTCGCGCCGGGGGATGGGCAGGTGATCATGACCTGGACCAACCCGGCGGACTCGGACTTCGCGGGGGTGATGATCCGCCGCTCCACGGTTTCGAATCCTACGGGCCCCACGGATGGGGACGAGGTCTATGACGGCTTCACCATAAACTATGGTGACTCAGGCCTCGCCAACGGGACGCTATATTACTATTCCATCTTCACCAAGGATTGGATTCCCAACTACTCGACGGCGGTTTCCGGCAACGTCACGCCGAATGATCCAGGCACCGACCTCATTCCACCCACCGTCTCTACCACCGATCCCACCGGCGGTTCCACCAATGTCGCGCTGGACAAAACGGTGACCGTGGTGTTTTCCGAGGACATGGACCAGGCGGCCACATCCGGGGCGTTGGGACTCTACCCGGAAGATGGCGGCACCGGAAATCCGGACATGGGATCGCCGGTGAGCGGCGCCGCGAGTTGGATCAGCGCCACAACATGGCAGTTTAATCCCACGGCCGATCTTTCCGCCGATTCCGATTATTTCATTGTTGTCACGACGGCAGCGGCGGACCTGGCGGGAAACAACCTGGCCGTCGGATACGAGGCCTCCTTCACTACCCTCTCCCTGGAGTGCAAGTGGGATGTTGGGCAGTGGGATGGCTGTAAATGGGGGTAGTGACCGGCAGGAAAAGACGAGCCGGAGGACAGCGCCCCGGAACCGGATGAAAGAGAGAATTCATCAATGTGGAACAAAGAGAATCAATCCCGAGCCGATAAGGAGTGGACATGAAGAACGTGAAAATTATCGTCATGCTGGTGGGAATCATGACCCTGGTGGTGGTCGCCTGGGGGTCCAACATCGGCACCCTCATTACCTTCTCCAGCGGGACCACCATCAGTTCCACCGCGATGAACACCAACTTCGCGGACGTGAAGACGGCCGTGAACGACAATCAGACCCAAATCACCGGCAAGCTCAGTAACGCCGCCGGTGCGGTAACCGCCACTAATCTGGCGGCGGGCTCGGTGACTGCCTCCGAATTGAAGACCAATGCGGTTACCGCCGTGGATACGCTCGACGAGGCGGGGGTGGGTGCTGCAGACGGCCTGGGGGACTTTTTTCTGCCGGAAAATGGTTCTTATGTCGAAATAGGCAGTCTAACTATAGTAGCCCCGGCGGCAGGCAGTGTTATTGTAAATTATGATGGATATACCTTAATCCAGCACGATATCGGTACCAACTCCGTCATGCGCACCAGCCTTAGCACAAGTGCCACACCCAGCCAGTATAGCGAGGGGTTTGAAGTCTTGGGTGTCCCATCCAATTCCCCCACCGGATCCTTCTACATGAATAACTCGGGACAACACGTGTTTCCAGTGTCCGCTGGAAGCAATGTATTCCATTGGTATGGGCATATGCTCTCTGGTACTGGTTTAATATACGTTATGCATGGATACATGTCCGGTATTTTTGTGCCCACCAGTTATTAATCTCTTTGGACAGGTGGTTGCCAACTGGATTCAAGGTGAAATCCCGGGCGGTTGCTTTTAAAAAATAGCATGATGACTTGCGTAAAATCGATACCTGCGGTTCCCCGAATCCGACAGTCTGACTTTCCAAAACTCAGTTCGGATATGCGGCGGAATGTGCCCTGGTGGGTTTTAGCGCTCCTGCTTTTGCCCTTGTTGGCCTGCGATCCAGGCAGCGGGAAAAAGTCCGGCGGTAATGCTACCGATGGGGTTCAACCTCCTCCTCTTTCTTCGGATAATGCGGAGATCTCATCGGACCAAGCCCAAAACGATGAGCTTGAACTGCTGATCATGGCCGTGGAAAAAGCAAAAGGTGCGGAAAAACTTCGCTACCTCACTCACCTCTGGGAGGCATCGGTCGATGCGAACGCGCCAGATGAAACCCTGTCCGCCTTTGAACGATTTGCGAAGGATCCAGACGACGAGGTTTCCCGCTTGGCTTGGGAGGCGCTTATAGATTTGGGCGACTTGCGGGAGGCTGCTGCATCCGTGGCGAAATCAGGCGGGAACGATGCGCCGGAAAAATTCACGCCGGGAACGAAAACCCAGGATGGAATAAAGGATTCCGGAGTTCCGCAATCTCCGAATGTGGAAAAAGAGTTAATCACCACGCGATCCAAAAAGCGTCTGATGTGGAAAAAACTTTGGTTCAAGGTGCTGCATGGCAAGGGGGAGACGGAACGCGCCTCGGCCCTGAGACGTGTGGCCTTGGAGTCCGGTCCGGAAAGTGTCAACATTTTGCTTGCAGGGGCAGCGGACGAAAATGCGAATGTCCGCCTTATCGCTATACAAAATCTTTGGCATTCTGCAGCGAAAGGGCTGGATGAGAACGGCCGCATCCTGATGGCTCTACAGGACGCCGTGTGGGGCTCCGATCCCATTGTAGCCGGACTGGCCCAGCGAGCCCTGGATGATCTGGAACGGTTGGCGCAAATGCGCGCCGAGGAGGAATGGCAGGCGTCCTTGGCCCCGGAATGGAACTCTCAGTCCAATCGCCATAATTGGGAAATAACAAATAGTGACCCGAATACTTTGGCTATGTCCCAACCGCCGGAATCAGGGCCAAATTGGGAGGTGCTTGCACAACGGGCATTTTACGAACTAAACACTCAAGCGAGGTCCGAGAGCATAAGAGAAGTGGCTCATTATCGCAGCGAGAAAGCCGTCGATATCCTGTTGGAGGTCGCCACATACGACGGCGCTTCCCAAAATCGCTACCAGGCAGTGGAGGCCCTCTGGCGCTCGGCGGCAAATGGCCTCGATTCCGATGGCCGTATTACAGACACTCTCCAGAATGCCCTTCGCGATTCTGATCCTCAAATCGCCAAATTGGCGGAACGGGCCATCGAGGATTTGCAACAGCTTGCCGAACGGCGCTTCCAGCATTCAAAAGTGGAAACTGCCACTTTGTCAGATTCCGAGGATTCCTACAACGGTTCTCCCGACCGCGTTCCCACGCAATGACTGAAGCATCACACAGGAACTATGGTACGCATTGGGGGACTCCCACCCACACATCGCCGAACTTGCGACTCAAGCCTTGGAAATTTTGGAAAATTTGAAGTACCCGTTACCCTTGAAGATGCAGCGGTGAACGGACAGGGTGCAGATGCACCCTCCAGTTTGAGCCAATTAATTATCGGTCTCCCCCCCATAGCCATCCCGCACCGAATGTGCTTGGATGAATGGAGTTAAACGATCCTCCATTTTCATCATCCGCCGGCTCCGCATGACCCGCATGATCCGCTTCACTGTCCGCCCATCCCTGCGATTCCCGTATACCGTGCTGCTCCTGGCCGCCCTGCTCATCCCGGCACTCGGCATCCCCGGTGCTTCCACCGCCGCCGCCCAGCAGCTTCCCGATGGCCTGTTCGCCCGCATCGAGACCAACCGGGGGCTGATCGTGGCGCGGCTGTTCTTCCGGGCGGCGCCGATGACCGTGGGCAATTTCGTGGGGTTGGCGGAGGGTAAAATGAACTGGACCGACCCTTCCGACGGGAAGATCAAGCAGTCCCGCTTCTACGACGGGCTGACCTTCCACCGGGTGATCAAGGATTTCATGATTCAGGGGGGCGATCCCCGGGGCACCGGGCGGGGCGGGCCGGGGTATTACTTCCCTGACGAATTCTCCCCCAAGCTGCGTCACGGCAAGGGGGGTATCCTCTCCATGGCCAACGCCGGGAAGGACACCAACGGCAGCCAGTTCTTCATCACCCACAAGGCCACCCCCTGGCTGGACGGGCGGCACTCGGTGTTC
>VRUH01000101.1 GCA_019456185.1 Candidatus Glassbacteria bacterium
TCCAGGCGCCAGACTTTGGCAACGCCAGGAAATTGGCGGACGTCACATCGCAGGCCGGGATGGTATGCTGAATTGGTTTCTCGTTCACCACCGCACCCCGCGCTTGATCCAGTCCACAGCCTGTTCGGTCAGGTAGCGGATTTGGGTTTTCAACCGGTGGCGGTACCAGATGCGCCGCCAGGCTTCTCCGCCCCATGCGACAAGGCCCATCTCAAGGATCGTTCCGCGTTCGGAATCAAGCTTCATGGCTCTGTTCATGGCTTTTCTCCCTTGATAGCGGGCCGGGCAGGCTTGCCCGTCCCGCCCTGGCCGGTGGATGGCTGCCAGGCTTCGCAACGCTGGCAATGCCGCCAAAATTTGACTTCTTCCGGCGAATTCGACGGGACCGGCCGGGTGCTGTACGCCGCGCAACGCGCGGCATGGATTTCCCGCCCCAGCCACGGGCATTCCACCGTTCCCAGGGCCGCCAGCACCTTCGCCGCGACGTTCTCCAGGTTCCCCTCGTACTTCCCGTGCATGATCAGATTGACCGTGGCCGGGGAGTACCCGATCCGTGCGGCGGCCCTGGCTTGGCTTGTATCCGCCACCTCGCGCTTCAACAGTTCTAGCCACATGGGAAGTCCTCCCCCTTGATAGCGGGCCGGGCAGGCTTGCCCGTCCCGCCCTGGCCGTTGCGGTCGCGCACTGTTTTGCCGTCCCGCATCAGCAGCGGGTGGAGCGGCCCGGTGTCCCGGAGGAGCGCCCAGCGGGATACCGGCTTCCAGTTCGATGCTGCCTGCGGCCCGTTCTTGAGGCGCTTCAGGTATCCGGCCCGCTCGAGGGCCAGCAGGTAGCGGCGCGCCCCGCGCGCGGCGCTCGTTTCGTTTTCCTGGGCCGCGATCTCAACCAAGTCTGTCACGGAAAACTTGCGGGCCATCCGTGCCGCCTTCCAGACCCGCTCCCGCAAACTTCCCCGCCGAGGGCGCCTCTTCGATCCATCATGGAGGCCCGAGCGCACCCGGCCCCCGGACTTGAAGCACTCAATCCCTGCTTTGGTGATCCGGTAGTGGCCCCTGTCCGGTTTCTCTGCCAGGCCCCGCCGCACAAGCACCGACAGGGACTGGCAGACTCGGGATTTGGACCGCTCGACAAACCGGGCCGCGTCTTCCAGGGAGACGCTCTTTTCGCTATCGAGGCGGAGTTTATACAAAAGTTTTTCGGCCAGGGGGATCATTTCTTCCCGTTTCTATTGACCAGGCCAGGGCGCATAGCCCGCCAGTCGTGGATGAGTTCAAGGCCCCGCAGGTCGGCCAGCTTGACTTCCTTCCAGCCGTTGCGCCGGGCAATGTTTTCCACCAGGGCGATTCCGTTGAGGACGCTACGAATCTTCCCTTTCGAGAGGCGGTGCAGTTCGGCCACCAGGTCTTCCGCCATCGCGACTTCGGCCTTTTCCTTCACGCACAGGGCGGTGTCTTCCGGCGTGGCGGGCTCGAACTTCACCCGGCGGGCGATGCGCGATGAGATTTGTTCGTGCCGGTCCAGGCGGCGGCCGATGCCCTCCATCCCGATCAGAATCAGAGGAAATTCCAGCAGGTCGGAAAGGTCCCGGAAGGTTTCCAGCACTTTGGAGTCGTGGAGCGTGTGCTCCACTTCATCCAGCACCACGGCCGGGGGCGTCTCATCCCGGGCCATCAAAGCGAGGGCGTCATTGAATAAATCGGAGTTGAACCTTGAGGGACTCCCTCCCAATTCGGTGATGAGATTCGCCAAGGCCCTGTTGGGTGTCCAGGTCGTTTTGGCGCGGAGGTAGATCGCGCCTTGTTGCACGGCCCACCAGCGGGCCACCATCGTCTTGCCCAGGCCGGGCTTGCCCTCAACGAGCATCAGGCAGGCTTCCGCCGCGCCCCGCTTTTCCACTTCGGTGATTCCGGCCAGGAACCGTTCGACGTTTGACGTTTTGGCAAATACCGTGGTACGCATTGAATTCGACCTCCAAATCAAGGTTGTGGAAAGCCGCCCGGCGCTCGAACGCCTGGCGGTTTTTTTTCGCCTACATCGCGGCTTCCGTGCCGCCGTCCCCCGGCCCGAACAGCAGCCGGTATTCATCGCTCCCCTTGTAATCCTCGACCCACTCCCGGTCAGCCCCGGTCACTTCGGCCTTGTTGGTCCGCAGCCAGCGGAACTTGTCCGCGTCCGAGAAGAACACGGGCCTGTTATTGGCTAGCTCATTGACCGGCGCGGATTCCGGGGCCGGTGGGCTGGCGGTCTCCAGTTCGGCCAGCTTCGCGGCGGCGGCTTCCCGCTCGGCCGGGCTGACCGGCGTGGGCTCGGTTTCGGCCACTTTCCCGGCTTCGGCTTCCACTTCCGCCAGCTTGGTTTCCAGGCGGCGGCGGCGGGTTTTGGTCCGGGTGTCCCGGGCCTGTTCGATCATGGATTTGGGGAAGTACCCGGCTTTGTTGGCCCCGGCTTCGGCGGTGTAGATCAACGCGCCCTCCAGGTCGTGCACCCATACCCGGGCCGGGTCCCACACGTCGTACCCCACCAGCGCATCGCACCCGTGGTATTCGGCGAGTTCTTGCGAGAAGTAGATACCCCCGAACATGCGCACTTCGCCGCGCAGGATTTTGCGTTCCACCTGCGGGCGGAAAAGGGAATCCGGGTCTTCGGGGAACGCAGGCGCCCATCCTTGGGCGATATGGCCGTCCCAGGCCTCCTGCGGGGATTGAAAGCGGCGCTTCCCGGTCTCCGGATCGGTGATCTTGGCAAGGCCGGAATGGGGGTGATTATTGTTGTACTCCCACACTTCGCGGTCGATCAGCTTGCAGAACGCTTCCCAAGGCAATAACCATTCGCCGGTGGCGCGGGTGCGCTTGAACGCCACCTGCTTCGCCTCCGGGTCCATCTTCTTCCCCATGTAGGTGGGGAGCTTCTTGGCGGCCCTCACCCAAATCGTTTGATGGCCGCGCTCGGCCAGACCCCGGGCCTGGGAGTTGTACGGAATGGAGTGGGTAATGGTGGTGCCCATCCGGGCCAGCAACCCGGAAGCCTGATGCTTGAGAAGATCGTTTTTATACCCCGGGCCACGATCCACATAGAAAATCGCGGGAATTCCCTCGCGCACGGAGGCATGGCGGAGAGCATCCAGGGTGGCCAGGGCAGATTCGGCCAGGGTGCATGACCAGCCCACGGCCTTGCGGGTAGCGACGTCGATAACGAGGGTGATCTCCGGGCGGAAGGGCTTGCCGTGAATGGGGTGGGCGACTTCGGCATCAAACGTGTGCCCGTCCGCCGAGTAGCAATCGCCCGGGGACATTTCCGAGGTATCGCGCCGCACAAAGGGCCGGATCGACTTCAACTCGCGTGGCCCCATCCGCCCCCGCCGCTGGTAGACCTCCCCCAACCGGGCCAGGAAACCCCGGGCCTGGGTATAGGTGGGAGCCTTGACGCCCTCGGCCAAGACGCCCGAGGCCGACAATGCTTTCAGGGCGGCTTTCAGAGACGGCTTTTGCGGTTGCCGGTGCACCTTGAGCAGGGCCATCCCCCAGGGTGGGAACGCCGCCCGTTCGGTGGGCTTGGGGGCCAGGGCCGACACCCCTCCCTTCAGGGCCGCCCGCCAGCGCTTGATGGTGCGGGAGGATAGGGTGCGCTTGCCGCTCCCGCCGCCCTTGGCGTTGGCCACCGTAACCAGGCGCTGCAGGTGATCGGGAAGGGCGCCTTCCCTGGCGCGGCTTACCACTTCCTTGATGGCCTTCTCGATCCCCAGCCAAGCGGCCAGGTCTTCCACCTGGCGCAGAATGGCCGCCCGCGCATCCATGCGCTCCTTCTGCCAATCCTTTAGCGGGGCGGCCTGTTTCTGGACAACCGCCGGGGGCGGGGCCTCGACGACCCCGGGCAATTCCAATTGATTGAGCTTGCGGGTAATGATGGCGTTGAACGTGACCTCGGGAAGGGACTTGACGCTGTATTCCCGGCCGCCTCCCCGCCCCTTGCGGGGGCGGGATTTCCAGTTTTCTTTCTCGGCTCGTTTCAAGACACCTACCTTTGATGTGGGAAGACCCGGCAGACCGGCAAGTTCCACCGCGCTCATCCACTCATTCACTTCGCCCCCCCGAAATTCGCCGGTTTGAAATTCCCACTTTCCTGCAGGTACTTCTTCAGGCTTTTCTTTCGGCTTCGGATTTCAACCTCCATTTGTTCGAGCGTCCCCAAATCGGCGATCAGAGCCTCGGCCCCGATCAAGGTCCGGCAACCTCTCAAATCGTTATGAAGGTGGGTGAGAAAGTAGCTTCCGGTGGCGACTTCCAGAGGGAGTGCGAACTGGAATGGGAATCGGTGGTATCTCCGCGATTCGGCCGTCCATGCGTTCAACATAAACAGGGTGATTTCACTGCCCGTGTACTCGGACATCAGACCGGCGATTTCCTCTCGGCTTTTTCCGCTGGTGGATATCGCTGTATTCACGGCTTCCCTCACCTTGGATTCGATCCCGAGTGCTCCCGGCGCGGCTTCTGGCCCGGCTGGGAATTCAAACCGCATTTGTTCTTTAGCGCTCATGCTTCCTTGGAGGTTAGGTAACCGGGGCTTCGGCATCCCGCCTTCACCCCGGTAAGGTTCCCGGCCCTCCATGCGCCAGGACGATATGTCTAACCAGCCGCAGTCACTTTGCCGGTATCCACCTCGTCTCCCGGTGTGGTATTGCTTTGCGTATATTTATTTTTCCGGCCGTCCGGGTATCGCTCCGGCCAAATATCTTCCGGAACCAAGCCCAACTTGGAGGCGATGATGAACTCCATCTTCGGGTACGGCTTCACCTTGGCGACCTTGGGCGCATTCCGGCCCACACCGGCTTCGGCGGCGAGAGCGGAGAAAGAAGATTTGCGGCGTTGGAGTTGGTATTTGATCCACGCCCACCGCTCTTCATTTTCTTTTGGAATTATGTCTATTGCGTTCATGGGAATATACATACCGAAAACGTATACGCAAGGCAATAAAAATTCCAAAAATAATTGAATCGGAACAAATAGGGAAAATATGAGGAAAAATGTGCGCGCCTGCCTATATTCCCGGTTTACAGTTTGAACCGGGAATGAACATGCCGGAATTCGTTGCGGACCGGCATGATTTGTGGCCTTCGAGCTGGTTTACACTTTGTGGATTCGGAGTTTACTGTTGGATAAGGAAAACCGTAAACAATTCGCGGAACGGCTGTCCCAGGCTATCAAAGAAGTAGGAGGTGTGGTTCGGGCCGCCGATTTAACGGGCGTAAAGGACCGTACCATTCGGAAGTGGCTTCATGCAGAATCTGACCCGGACCGTGAGTATGTTGTCCGAATAGCGAAGGCCGCAGGCTATTCAATCGCTTGGCTTGCGGCCGGGGAGGGGGATAAATCAGGGGACGCAATGACCCGTTTAGAACACGGTATTATGGAAGTGCCGGAGTTGGATATTGAGTTGTCGGCGGGGGACGGTTCCATAAAGGACGCCGAAAATATAATTGGCGTAAGGCCATTCCGGGAAAGTGATATCAGGGCGATTACCAATAATCCCGATAACTTGGTTATGGTGAAAGTTCGCGGGGAATCTATGCACCCTACATTTTATCCAGGCGATGAGGTTTTAGTTGATATGTCGGCCCCTGTGCCCATCGATGATGGAATCTACGCAATCCGGCAGGATCACACCCTCAAGATTAAGCGTATTCAACACTTCCAAGGCGGGCGTATAAAGATCATATCCGATAACCCTGCCTACGAGTCTATTTTACTGGCTTTGGATGAGGCCGTTGATTTTGCATTGATTGGGCGCGTAATCTGGGGCGCCAGGCGCTATTAGCCTGTGCCAAATGGCGGCCCTTTTCCGGGCTTTCGCGCCGTTCCGTGCCAAATGTGAAAATTCCGGCCCGGTCCCGCCAAACCCCGGTATATCCCGCTTCTTCCCGGATTATTGCCCTCTCCCCCGTGTGCCAAACCCCAGGTAAATTCACAGTATTGCTGATTGTCGGGCCGGGCAGGCTTGCCCGTCCCTTTATCGTCGAAATCCTTTCGGGAGACCCTGCCATGGCCCGCGTGCCCTATCTGGAACCGGAAGACGCCACTGGAA
>VRUH01000102.1 GCA_019456185.1 Candidatus Glassbacteria bacterium
CGCGCAGCCGCAGCGACCGCGCCTCGATCTCCTCGCGCACCGCAAAGACGGACCGGGCCATACGGGGCAGCGAGGGACGGACCTACCGTCCATCTTCCACCACCCGCGAGAGAACTGTCAGTTCCGGACGGACCACCACCAGCAGCCGCGGCGGCCGGACCTACAAGCCCGCCAGCCGCAGCCGCTCCAGCACTACGCAACCGGCGGCCAGGAGTTCAAGCAGCCGCAGCCGCTCCAGCAGCACGCAACCGGCGGCCACACGGTCATCCAGCCGCAGCCGCTCGGCTCCCGCAGTCCGGAGTTCATCGAGCAGCCGCAGCCGCTCCAGCGGATCGCGCCCCGCAGCGAGAAGCAGCAGCCGCAGCCGTTCGAGTTCCAGCAGCAGTAAGTCGTCCGGTTCCAGCGGCAGCAGACGCAGCAGGAATTAACCGCAGGCTTCCGCAATTCAAGAATCAGATGAAGACCCCGTCCGGCGGCGGCCCTTCCCCCCGGTTGACGGTAATGCCCTGGCCGGGGTTTCCAGTTAAAACCCTTCCGCGGCCGGCGGAACGGGGATATCTTTGCGGCACGAATTCCAGAGACTGCATTCGCAAGCAGTGACAGTTAACCGTCGGGAAAGGGTATTGTAATGTTGAGAAAACTGGGGAACCTGGCCGCGGCCGCGCTGGTGTCGATTTCGATCATGGCGGTCAGCTGTGGGGACGATAAGACTACGACAGAGGAAATTTATCTGCTGTATTCCGACATTTATGGGGTGGTGGAGTACGAAGCCGACGGCGACTACCCGCCGCCGTTCGATCACGACAACTTGTCTGACGATAATATCATTGTTACGTTGTATTTCGGAGAAACGATAGATTTCTACCAGGAAAACGACGTCTACGGTTACTTCATTTCCTACGATGACAATACCGATGCGAGCAACGAGGAGAATTTCAACTTCCCGTTCGTCCCGTCCGGGCAGTATTGGCTTGACGCAGAATTTACAATATTGGATAGTTGTTTCTATGCAAAAACCTCCAAGTTTACTCACACTGATACATCGCACACTTTCCAGGAGCTGCTCCCGGTGTTTTTGGGTACGAATAGAGGATGCTGGAGTGTAGACCTGGCGGGGGTGTCCGACGACGAGATGGTGCAGGTGTCCGAGCGCTGCTGGGTAAGCCGCGAGGTTTACGAAAATATCTACAAGCCCAGGCTGGAGAACGGGAGCCTGGTAGAGCCGTGACCGCACACCCGAGCCTGTGCTGAAAAGTGAAAAGCCCGGCGCCGAGTTTTCGGCGCCGGGCTTTTTGTGTTCCGCCCCCCGCAGTTGGCGGCGGGATTTTGTTTCGACAAAACCGTGCTAGTTGATTTCCGTCAGTGCTCCGCTCTTGACGTCGAACACGAAGCCGCGGACCAGGATGCCCTCATCGATCCAGGGGTGGTGCTTCACCTTGCTCACCTGGCGGCGGACATTCTCCTCGAGGCTGCCGAAGGCATGGAACGCCGAGGGCGAAACCACGGCCGTTCCCGACTCGTCAACCAGGCGGTTTACCAGGTCCTCGTCCTTGAACGTCAGCATGCCGCAGTCGGTGTGGTTGATGATCATGAATTCCTTCGTCCCCAGCAGTCTGGAGCTGATCACCAGGCTGCGCAGAGCGTCATCGGTGACAATCCCGCCCGCGTTACGGATAATATGCGCATCGCCGGTTTTCAGCCCCAGCAGCTCCTCCACCGTCACGCGGGCATCCATGCAGGCCACAACCGCCAGGTTGCGCCCCGGCGGCATCGGCAGGTCGGCCAGACCGAACCGGCTCGCGTAGGCCTGGTTGGCGGCCAGAGTTTCGTCTATCACGGACATCTGTCCCTCCCTCCTCCAAGTTCACTTTATCGATCGACAATATAGATTATAATCGCCGGGCCAGACCCTGTCAAGCAAATAAGAAATTTTTCTGCGTACCTGCCTGCCGAGGCAACAACCAGGGTGAGGAAAAACCGTTTTTGCCGACAATTTTTGTCCGATTCGGGAAAGATCGCCGATTTTTCGCAGGAGAAGCGAGTTGGGAAGTTGGGGTGATAAATCGGTTTAAGCGGTGCGGGATAACTCCTGAGGATTCGGACAACTCATTATATAACAATATGTTACGGAAACGCGGCTCGCGGAAAGTGGTTATCAATGTCCTTGGAACGGATTGTATACCGGGAGGTTATAAAATAAAACCTAAAAAGAAAAAAACCGTTGAATACTTGACAACCATCACACGTATGGTATAATGCAAACGTCGGCGGGAGACAGGGCCATGAGGGCCGGTGCCCGCTGTCATTTGCCGCCAGAGCGGTGAATCCCCAAAAAACATACCCCGCGACAACCCGGCAGACGGAACTGCCGGGTTTTTGCTTTTCAAGCAGTTCTCCTCGTTTCGCAAGTTACCCCGGCGCACCGAACGTCCATTTCCGACCGAAATAATATTTTCGTAAAAATCGCTTAAGTGTATATATTGCACCGACTTCGCTGGACAAAGCGGTGGTTCGCTGTTATTTTAATGCGCAAATTCCGCAGTTGACCGAGATGATTTATCACCTACGGGAGGGGAGGGGTAGGATGCCGTCACCGCCAGCGGATTACGTCTTGCAGTCCTGCCACAAGATCGACGAATTGCTCCGTGAGGCCGGCGGAGGGGAGATCGACCGCGAGATCGACGGCCTGATCGGTGAGATCGAAAAACTGCACGGCCAACTGAGCGATATTAACGCCCGCCGGGAATGGACAAGGTATCGCCATGAACTGGTCAATACCGGCCGCAAGCTGCACGGTAAAATCCCCGGAGAGATCTGGAAATTCCAGCGGGCCAGGAATCAGATCCGCAAATATCCGGGTACCGGGCGCCAGGTGTCCATGCTCGACAGGGTGCTGACCAGGTTGAGCGTGGTTCGCGGCGACCCGGACCGCAGCTTGGGGGTCCTCTCCCGGTCCGACCTGCCCTCGGCCGGGTTCAACACAACCGAGCTCGATCCGGCGCTGAGCGGGCAGATGTTCACCCTCTACCATCCCGGCGAAAGCGGGATCGGGCCGGCCCCGTTCCGGTTTACCGGCCCGGCGGACAGCGAGGTGACTATCGAGATGGAGCACGTCCGGAACCTCGACTACGGCGGCCACGGGCACGGGATTGAGCCGGAGCACCTGGGCACGTTCGAGGACATGAACTCCGTGGGTTTCCGCAAAGTCTCGGCCGGCGAGGTGAGTTTCCGGCTACGGGATGGCAGCCAGACTCAGGTCTGGTACCAGCCCTCGGATGTCTGCACGCGGCGCCGGTTCAAGATCACGCATACCTGGCCGGGGGAGTCCCTGTGCTACGAGCTGTACGTGGATCTCCGCTACGCGCAGAAGCTCTACGACCTCTACCAATATGATTTGCCGTACATGCATCTGTACACTGGGGATGAAAAGCACCCTTCGGAAGTCTCCCACTATGGCACAGAAGAGCTAGTAAAAAAACTTGTTCAATTAAACAGCGAGTTCGGGACGGCATATGAGGCAGGTGAATTCGATGAAACAGTGACAAAAAATGATCCTTATAGTGTTACATTTCAGCGCCCGGAGAATAATCAAATCTGGGTCAATGATATGAGTCTTCCCTGGGGAGGATTATTCAAAATAGAAGGATTAATGGAGAGGAAAGGGAAACATGCAAACCATAGGTGGGGCAATAGTGTTGATATCAGTATCAATACCGAGCATGGTATCACGACCAGTCAAGTTAACTGGTTGAGATCCAACGGCCCACGAATTTTCGGAGTGCCACTACTTGATGAGGGAAACCACTTCCACTTCCAGTTGGAATAAACTTAATCAGCTCCTTGAAGTTCAATCCAGTTATCAATATGGTAATAAAAAACACTCGACGCCTTTTCTACAATTATGTAATTAATGGCCGCGTGTGTTATTACAGGAGGCATAGGCCCACCATATCTTCTATATCTTTCCAAGATGTACTCCTTCCCAACAACTTCAATTTTGTATAGGTAAACGGCTGTCGTTGGCCTAGTCCTATACACAGCCCAAAAATTACTATCCTCTTCCTCGCAAACGATATGCGGATCATTAGTCTTTCCTTGAGGAAAAACTATTAGACTCCTATTGCCTTCTTTAATCACAAGCACAGCGCAGTCTTGCTGGCCCTTTCTTAAGAATTCCCCATATATTACGTTCGAGTACTCACCCAAGTTCGAGAATGACGACTGAGGAATTATATACTCACGCTCATCAAGCCACTCAATAATAGTTGATGGTAATTCTGGATGCTCGCTTGGCTTAACCCTTAATGTATCCAATTTCAGAGGTGGGGGCGGCGGGGACGGGAGCAAAGATTTCGCCCGCTGCCGGTTCAGCTCCTCCACGTCAAAGCTCTCCGGGTTGGAGGTGTCCCAGGCGCGCTGGGCCGGGCGGCGCGCGGCTGGCTTTTCCGCCGGGGCCTGCTCCGGCTGGGTGTCGGCGGCGGCGGGGACATCGTGATCGCTTTCGTCCACCGGGCGCACCCGGCCGCTGTCGCCGGAGCCGCAGGCGAGAGCCGCCAGCAGTAGAGAAACCAAAAGCCAGACCTGTACTTTCATCCAATCCCCACCGGTTCATTGTTTCGTTAACTAATTCTAATGAACCGGTTCGATTGCGTCAACGCTGTCACTTTCCACAAACATCGTATCCAGGCGGTATATCAGGCTTAACTCGTCAGCCCTGCCGGTAGAAAAATCCTCACTCCACCACCACCACCCCGTAGATATCCACTTCGGGCACCAGCACAGTCCAGCCTCGGCCATAGGGTGATAGCTCCAGGGCCACCGGCTCATGGTCCGGCGAGAGCAGACGCGCCCTGCCGGGCTTGAACCCCGGCTCTCTGATCACCACCGGCACGTGGCGCAGCGGATGGCCGGGACGGTAGTTGACCAGGTGGACCTGTCGCTGTTTCCCCTTGCGGTACTGGGCCGCCGCCAGCCAGGGCATCCCGCCCGCGGTCAGGCTGAACTCTCCGCCCGCGGCCCAGCGGAGGCCGTCGAGAAATTCTTCCGCGTTCAGGGGCAGGTACCAGTAGTCCGGGTGGACATTCCGGGCGGTTTGCGGTACAGCCTGGTGGCTCTCGAAAGCGGGCAGGTAGCATACTTTGCCGTTTCCCAGGACCGTTCTGGCGGAAGATTGCAGGCTCTCCTCAACCTCCGGCAGACCGATCATGCTCCAGAACGTGTCGGCCCCCCGCCGCTGACGGCGCCAGGAGTCGTACGCCCCGGTGCTTGCGCCGACCACCACCAGCGAGCCGCCCGCTTTCACATACTTGCGGGCCAGGCCGATTTCCCGGTCGCTCAGGTTTTCCTGCGCGGCCAGTACAACCACTTTCCAGCGCGCCAGGTTCTCCCAGTCCCTGTCGAAGAGCAGGGTGAACGGGACGCGGTTCTGGATCATCACCTGTTCGGCCTGGACCGTGCTCAGGAACGGCGTCCAGCCGCCGAACGTCAGCGACTCGAAATCCCGCATCACGCCGACGTCGTCCACAGTCTCCAGGCCGCGGAACAGTTCCTTGTTGCG
>VRUH01000103.1 GCA_019456185.1 Candidatus Glassbacteria bacterium
CGGTTTCAGTATCTCCGAGGAAGCGGCAATCTACGATGCGGAAGATAAAATTTCCGGAGCACCCCTGTTCAACCGCCCGGATTTCGTCAACACGGTCAAGCTGGCCTATGCGCACGCCGCGCTGGGTCTGAACGTCAATTTCCGGATAATCTCCACCGGCGCGCAGTACCTCTCGCTCGATGAGCAAGTTAACGGCTACACGGTCTGCAACCTTCACCTCTCGAAAGCGGTCGCCGACAATTTCCGGCTCAACGGCGGGATCAACAACCTGTTCAACGCAGACAGCTATTTCCCGCAATTCCAGGGGACGGGCACGTATTTTTACATGGGAATTTCGCTGGATTACAGGTAAATTACCTCAATTCATCTGCAATTCATATCTCATTCTGAATCCGGAAACAAGTGACGGTGGAAAGCGATCCCTCCAGCGCCGGAGAGTCTGCCGGGAGGAATAACAGGAATCCGGCCCTTTTACCTCCGGAAAACTTGAACGCCCCCGCGAATAGTTATAATATTCACGGGGGCGTTTTATCTGCGGTAAACCGCTGCTGTCAGCCCTTTTTCGGAGACTTTCCACCGTGCTGATATTCGCGCCCGTACGGATGGGCACTCCGCCGGACCGGAGGACGCCGCAGGGTTCCTGGTGGAATCAGTGTCCGCCCGGCTGCAACCGATACGTTGACAGCGCGGCCGGGATTTGACTCGTTACCCAACTGAAAGCACACTGGTTGGGCCGTCTGAGGGACACCAACCCTCGCAGCCCGCCCTCGGCCCATAAGGAAAACAGCTAAAAAAATCCGCCGGAGTTCCGATAATAATATTACGGGCCGGGAAACAGTTGGTGATCTTAAACTTTTTGGCATTAAGGATTCTGTAGGCCGGCATGATATTTTTCGGCAGAAAATCTTACAGAACTATGGCCGGACTGACTGTCAAAACATTGTCCGCCGCAATGCTGATAGCGGCCCTGGGAGGCTGCGCCGGTGGGAGCCTGCTCAGTCCCAGGCCGATGATCGGGCGGGACAGGCTGGTGTTCCGCCTGGTGGACCAGGAGAGCGGCAATACTTTCTATACCCGTAACGTATGGTTCGACGGGGGAACTTACCGGTTCCACGACGTTTACGGGCGCGATGTGTCCATTATCAGAAGCGACCAGGTGACGGTGGACATTATCAGCGCCGCCGAGTACTACGAAACTCCGTAAGCCCCTTACCGCTGCAAATCAGCCCAACCTTCTTCGCTTTTCCAGAAACGCATACAGCGCCCTGTCGAACGGCGTGGCGGTGGAGACAAGCTGGTAGTCGATCAGCGACTCGCGGCAGCGTGAGCGCAGGTTGGCCACCATCGCGGCCACCTCGCGGTCGTACTCCTCCTTGACCTGCCAGGCGTGGGTCTGTAGTGTCTCGCCGGTCTCCATGTCGCGGAACAGGATTTCGCCGCCGCCGGGTAGGCCCAGTTCGCCGGGATCGAGGATGTGAAATACGATCACCTCGTGCTTGCGGTGGGCGAAATATTTAAGCGAGCGGATCGTGTCCTCGGGAGCGGTCAGCAGATCGGAGAGGACCACGATCAGGCCGCGGCGGCGGATCCGCTCGGCCAGTTCGCGGTAGACAGGAAGGGGGCTGGTCAGGCCCCCGCATTCCATCGCTTCAAGCTTGGAGATCAGCAGGCCCAGCTGGCTCATCCGCGCCCTTGGCGCCACGTATTCGTGCAGCCGGTCGCTGTAGAGAGCCATCCCGACCCCGTCGCGCTGGCGCAGGAGAAGGTAGCTGAGGCTGGCCGCCAGCATCGCGGCGTAACGGTCCTTGCCCAAGGTCCCCTCGCGGCTGAACGCCATCGAGCGGCTGGTATCGATCAGGATGCAGGCTTTGAGGTTGGTCTCTTCCTCGAACTGCTTGATATAGTAGCGGTCAGTCTTGGCGAACAGCTTCCAGTCGATATTTTTACGCTCGTCGCCCGGCATGTAGGGACGGTGGTCGGTGAACTCGACGCTGAAGCCGTGATAGGGAGAGCGGTGCAGGCCGGTGATAAAACCCTCCACCACCTGGCGGGCGATCAATTCCAGGTTTTCCAGCCGTGAAATAACCAGCGGGTCAAGCATCCTGGTCCCGGTCAGCGCACTCATCCCTTGTTCTCCAGCAGACGGTTCAGCACGTCCTCCACGCCCACGCCCTCCGCCTCGGCGTTGAAATTGGCGATTACCCGGTGGCGCAGCACGGGCAGGATCACCCGGCGCACGTCCTCCTCGCCGGGCGTGTAGCGGCCATCGAGCACGGCCAGGGTTTTGGCGCCCAGGATCGCGTACTGTCCGGCGCGCGGCCCGGCTCCCCAGTTGATCCATTCGCGGACAAACTCCGGCGCTAGCGGATCGGCCGGACGGGTGGCGCGGACCAGCTCGACAGCATAGCGGACAACCTTGTCGCTGACCGGCACGCGACGTACAAGCTTCTGCAGGGCGGCAATCTCATCCCTGCCCAGCACCCTGTCCACGGCGGCAGTCTCCTGGCTGGTGGTGCTGGCGACAATCTCCACTTCCTCGTCCAGCGACGGGTACTCGATAGAGAGGCTGAACATGAACCGGTCGAGCTGGGCCTCGGGCAGCGGATAGGTGCCTTCCTGCTCGATCGGGTTCTGGGTGGCCAGCACGAAAAACGGTTCGTCCAGCGAATAGGTGTGCCCGCCGGCGGTCACCTGGTGCTCCTGCATGGCCTGGAGCATGGCCGCCTGGGTTTTGGGCGGAGTGCGGTTGATCTCATCGGCCAGCACGACATTGGCGAACACGGGTCCGCGATGGAATACGAACTCGCGGCCATGGCCGGCCTCTGATTCCTGCTCCAGAATATCGGTGCCGATAATATCGGAGGGCATCAGGTCAGGGGTAAACTGAATCCTGTTGAACGACAGGTCCAGCAGTTTGCTCAGGGTGCTGATCAACAGCGTCTTGGCCAGACCCGGCACACCGATCAGCAGGCCGTGTCCGCGAGCCAGCAGGCAGATAACCAGCTGGTCGATTATTTCCCGCTGTCCGACAATGACTTTGCCGATTTCGCTGTTTATCTTTTCCCGCGCCTGCTGGAGTTTCTCCACCGCCTGCACGTCCGATGCTCTTGCCGAATCGCCAAGTTGAGACAAATTAAGCTCCTTTTGCAGATTTACCCGGGTTGAACGACGAATTTAATCTCCGCACCACCGGTAAGCAAGTAACCGCTGCTACTTTCACTCCGTTCCGGCAAAAAGGACCCGCCGGCACCCAATCTTATGGATTGCATGTACCGATTTCTAAATGAACTACCCCGCGGCAGAGCCGCGAGGGATCAGGCCAACTTTCCGGCACTGCGTACCACCGGAATTTCTAACTGCAAAAAAACAAAAGCGGTAACCCCGGAGCAAGCTCCGAGGAATTCTTTTCGATTAACGGCGGTCGGTTGAATGTTTGTCAGCTTGCTGCAAGATTTCGGGTTGCGGCGGCAAGAAGAAGGTAAAACTGCTGACTTCGGCCTAACGCGAGCCTCACTAAGTGCAGCTTCCTCAGCGAACCCGGTTCTCCAACTCGCCGATCCGCTCCACTTTCACTTTCAGCTTGTCCCCGCTGTCGAGAAACACCTGGGGATCCCGTCCGGCACCAACGCCCGGGGGCGTTCCGGTCAGCAGAAGGTCGCCGGGCAGCAGGGTCATGGTCTGCGACAGGTAGCTGACCAGTTCCGCCACGCCGAACACCATCTCGGCCGTGCTCGAATCCTGCATCACCTCGCCGTTGAGTTCCAGCGCAATCGCCAGCGCCTGCGGGTCGGGAATCTCATCGGCACTCACCAGCCAGGGGCCGAGGGGACAGAACGTGTCCGGACTTTTGGCCCTGGTCCACTGGCCATCGGCCTTCTGCGCGTCCCGCATCGTGATATCGTTGGCGCAGGTGTAGCCGAAAACGCAGTCCAGGGCCGCGTCCCTGTCCACCGCCTTGCAGCGTTTTCCGATCACAACTGCCAGCTCGGCTTCATAGTCGATCTCGCGGCTTACTCCCGGCAGTACGATCTCATCGCCCGGACCGGCCAGCGCATTGGCGTATTTGGCGAACAGCACGGGGTGTTCGGGCAGGTCGTGACCCAGTTCCCTGGCGTGGTCGGCGTAGTTGCGGCCGATACACATGATTTTCTGCGGGCTGCTCAACGGTACGAGCAGTTCCGGGTCCGAGAGCCGGGGATAGTCCCTGGCCGCCGCGTCGGCCGCCTCGCGCCAGACATCCTCGCCGGCGGCAATCAGCTCGTCGAGATTCTCCCAGTGAACCATTCCGCATGCCTTGAGATCCACTAAAGCGCCGTCGCTGTCCATCACCGCCGGACGGGCGCTGCCATCCACCCTTACCATCGCCAACTTCATCTGTAACCTCCGCTGCTTATTCCATTCACCTGGGAAACGCACACTTCGGCAAGGTTAATCTCCAGCGCTCTCAAAATCAAGTTTAAGCCCCGCTCTGCCGGGCCTGATCCCGTTGACAAGTTCAGCGCCAGGGCATATTGTACAACCCCGGCGGTACTTTCTTTGCATCATAACGGCTCACACCACAAAAGTGTCGAGGCCCGCCGCAGACTGGCCGCCTGGATCATGGGGGATTTCAGGTAATTTTTTTACCATCAGCAATTTAGAGCTGACATGCTGACAAAATTCGACAAACCGTTACTCGGCACGGTGTTCCTGATCGAGCAGGACGTGCCGCGTGATACAATCGGCCGTGATCTGGAGAATATCGCCGGGCTGGGCCTGAACCTGGTGGTGCTCTGGCCGCCGCTGTCCCGCTGGGATTCGGCTGACGGTGTCTCGGTGGCGTTCGACACTGTGGACTATGTGATGGACCTCTGCGCGGAGCTGGGCCTGGCGGCGATCCTGGAACTCGAGGGTCAGAACCCCGCGTTCCAGTTCATGCCCGACTACCTGTTCAAGGAAGAGTATTTCAGTATCGACGACACCGGCAAGCACTGGGTCAACTACCTTCACCCCGAGGTGGACAAGCTGATCTGCGACTACTGCCGGGAAGTAGCCGGGCATTTCAAGGACCACCCGGCGCTGCTGGGCTACGACCTGTTCAACGAAGTCAATTTCCGCTCCACGGACAAGCACAACCTGGCCGCCTTCCAGCGGTGGCTAACAGAGAAATACGGTTCTGTCGGCAAAATCAACCGGGTCTGGGGCCGGTTTTTCAGCTCGTTCGAGCAGGTCCGGCTCGATAACCTGGACTACGCTTACTCGAAGTGGAGTTCGCTGCGGCCGCA
>VRUH01000104.1 GCA_019456185.1 Candidatus Glassbacteria bacterium
GATCATCAGCAATTTCTACCCGGCCGGGCGCAGGAGTCTGCGGCGGCTCTTCGGCGAGCGGGATTTCTATGTGGCCGCCAACCAGCTCGTCAATCCGTTCAGTCCGGTTTCGAGCACACAGCATTTAATCGCCCGCAAACTGCCGCAGATTTTCGAGCCGCCCTACACGGTGGTCTCCGTGGTCGCCGATTTCGCCTCGAATACAGCTCCGCCCGAGGGCGCTCAGGTTATCTGGCCTGAATTAATTCTGGCCCTCCCGGACCCCTCGAACCCGGCCCGGCCGTGGCTTGAGAACCCCCTGGCGGTGGTACGCAATTTTGCCGGTGACGGGACCCTGCTGTCAACCGACCCGCTGCCGTTCGAGTACCCGGTGAGGGTCGAAGAGGATGGAGAGCTGTGGGTGGCTGTACGCAGCCCGGACAACAGGTTCAACGCGTTCCATAATATCGACGTGCTCGGTGTGGGCCAGGGAGAGCTGCAGGTGGACGAGTCGTTTATCTCCCAAAACGGCGGCGCCTCGTTCAGCAGCGTGATGAATTTCGGCATCAGCTGGCGGCTGGGAGTGGTGGTCCAGGGAGAGGGAGAACACGTCCCGCTGGCCGATCCCGTTCTCGTGCAGAGCGACCGGGAGCCCGGCGGCGATCGGATCATGCTCCATTTCAACAGGGTCAGGACGCTGGGCGGGGAGCTGGTGGACCACTCGCCGCGGATCAGCCTGCGCCATATCTACAACGCCCCGGCGCGTCAGGAGGGTTCCGTGCTGCGAAACGTGGTCCGCGACAACGAGACAGGGAAATTCTCGTTCAGCCTGTTCCGGATTACGGCCGCGGGCGACAGCGCGGCCTGGCGGATCAGCGGATTCGGCCTCAACGGGCGCGGCGACAGCCTGAGCGGGACGGTAACGGCGCTGACGCCGGGCGCTGATGATCTTGGCGGCTGGCTGATGCTCTCGCGGATCAGCGGCTTCAGTGTCGGCGCCCTGGACGGTATCTACCGCGGCCGCTTCGAGAGATCGGCCAACGTGACACTGGACCTGGTGGAAGTGAGCGGCGCAATCGCCGGGGCGCTGGCCTGGCCTCCCGTGAGCCGGCGGCCGCCCGACCGCGCGGTGGTTTTTGAGGGCGCGCCGGGAGATACGGTTGTCACGCTGGGGATTCCGCCGGCCATTCCATCGGGTTTCGAACTGACCGCCACGGACTCGCTGGGTCGCCTCAGCACGCCGCTGGTGCTGGGCCTGGGCTACGACCCCAACGAGCCGAACCAGCGCCTGAAGGACGCGGTTCCGGTCTTTCCGGCCTACGGCCTGCCCCAGGCCCGTCATTCGCACAATTCTATCCGCGGGACCATATTCGCCACCGCCGACGAGGACGATATCGACTGGTTCAGCTTCCCGGTCCACGCCGGCGACAGCGTGGAGATCGATGTCGATGCGGTCAGCGGCCGGCCGTTCGACCCGGCCAGCAGCCTGGACGCTTATTTCGAGCTGTTCGATTCCACCGGCGCGAGGTTCAGGGGGGCGGACGGCCGCGAGGTGATCAACGACGACGAGGACGGCCTGGACCCGTACTACACCTTTGTCAGTCCGCGCAGCGCTACTGTGTACCTGAGGCTGCTCGACGCCAACGTGGCCTACGGCGACCGGGGCGGACGCACGGGAGCCAACGCTTTCTACGAGCTGAGGATCAATATCCTGCCGCGCCTGGGCGATGTGATCCGCGACAGGGTGGTGCGGATCGACGACGTGCTGGCCGCGCTGGATATCGCCGCCGGCCGCGCCCGGTTCGACATCCAGGCGATAATCGCCGCTGATATCAACCGCGATAATCGGGTGACCAACGCCGACGCAGGGTTGATCTACAACCGGGCGATCACCGACCCGTTCGGGACCGGCGGGGATGGGACCCTGCTGGCTGGTTCCACCGGGGCGCCATCGTTCGAGGAGTTCCTGCGTCAACTGAACCTGCAGAACGATCTTGCGGGACTGTCCACAATCGACCTGCCGCGCGCTTTCGAGTTGAGACAGAACTATCCCAACCCGTTCAATCCCTCGACCACGATTACCTATTCCGTACCCGAGGGCGGACGCGAAGTGAGGCTGGAAGTGTTCGATATCCGCGGCCGGCTGGTGCGGGTCTTGGCCGGCGGAGTCCGCGAAGCGGGGACGTACAGTGTAGAGTGGGAGGGAGACGACGAAGCGGGCAGGGCGGTTTCCAGCGGGGTCTATTTCAGCAGGCTGCGCTGGGCGGGGTTCAGCACGGTGCGCAAAATGGTGCTGGTAAAATAGTTTTTTTAGCGAAACTAGTGCTTGGTTGATTTAATTATTGATATGGATGTTTTGGGGCCATAATTAGCCAACCTGTTACCATCCAACATCATAGTGGAACCCGACTTGTCTATGATCTGTTATACGAACTTCCGCAACCAAGGACTAGTGTTGTGTCCTGCAAATAATGTAGGAAAAAAGCGGATAATAAATCCCCCTCGATCCCCCTTTACGAAAGGGGGAGGCCGCTTCCCCCCTTTGCCAAAGGGGGGCCAGGGGGGATTTCTGCTTGAGTTGATCTAACCATTACCAGCCCATCGAATTATTACATATACTTCCGGGACACCACACTAGAAAAATACAGGCTCCCGCCGTTCGCTACTTGTCTTCACTCCGCAGGCTGCGGCCCTGGAGCTGATGGGCCATGTAGGAGCTGCGGACCTTCGGACCCGAGGCCACTTTGGCGATTCCCCTGCTCCTGGCGGTTTCCGCCAGCCTGTCGAACTCCCCGGGTGTGTAATAACGCTCGACTTTCAGGTGATTTTTGGACGGCCTCAGGTACTGGCCCAGGGTGAGAGTGTCGCAGCCGGTCGCCGCCAGATCGTCCAGCACCTCGCCGATTTCATCCTCGCTTTCTCCCAGGCCCACCATCAGCGAGCTTTTAACCGAGTACCTGCCCTCGCCTAGCCGCACCAGCCTACAGAGGACATCGAGCGATCTGTTGTAATCCGCCTGGGGACGAACCCTGCCGTAGAGCCGGGGAACAGTCTCCACATTATGGCCGATCACCACCGCCCCCGATTCAGCGACCGTACGCAGGGAGTCGGTATCGCCACCGAAATCGGGGATCAGCAGTTCCACGCCGCACTCCGGGCTGAGCCGCCTGGTCTCGGCCACGCAGGCCGCGAAATGGCCCGCGCCCCCATCGGGCAGATCATCCCGCGTAACACTGGTGATCACGGTCCAGTCCAGCTCCAGCTCCGCCACTGCGCGGGCCACCGCCAGCGCTTCGCCGGGGTCCACGGCCCCCGGCCCGGCATCCGGAGGGACTCCGCAGAAAGTGCAGCCGCGCGTGCAGAGACCGCCCAGGATCATGAACGTGGCGGTGCCCTGGTTCCAGCATTCCCACTGGTTGGGGCAGCGCGCGCCCTGGCAGACCGTGTTGAGCCGATGTTTGCGCAGCAGGCCGCGGACCCGGGTGTAGTTTTCACCGCGGTCCAGCCGGACACTCAGCCAGTCGGGCAGCCGCCGCTCGCGAATCGTGGACTTCATCGCTATCCCTGCTTGAGTCTTGCTTTTTCCAGGCCGAAGACGTAAAATTTCGGTCTGGGGCGATCATCTTCCGGACACTTGCGAACAATCGCGGTGGTGGCGGGTATTATCTCCGGACTTAACTCGGAGAGGACAGTGAATTGCTGCAATGTAACAGAGAGGGTCCGAGCGATCAAGCGGGCGCTGACCGGTCGATTCGCGGCGGGCATGCTCGCGGGGGTGCTGGCCGCAGGGCTGGCTGGCTGTTCCGATGATTCCCCCACCAGGGTTACGGCCGATTTCGACTACAGCGGTACTTACGTCGCCACCTATGTCGTCGAACAGCCCGATTACGAAACGGAATATGTCTACAGCGGGTCCAACCTGTCGGGGCTGATGTTCATCCGGGACGAAGTGTATAGTCTCGATTTACGTTACCAGATCGGCATGAGCGTATTCGGAAGGAGCGACAGCGGGACATTGTATATCGGCGAGTGGTACGTGGAGTTTAACACGTTTACCGACAGCGCCATGCTGAATACGCCGCGGGGGTATTATTTACCCGAAAAGAGTGAGCTCAAGATCAATTATTTCAGAGAAAACGCGCTCTGGACCGAGACCTGGAAACGCGCCACTCCCGTTGTGGACCCCGACACTTCTACGTATATTCCATTCTGATTATCCGACGCTGGCCGGTTTTCCGTTGAAATTGACCCTGACTGCGCGATGAACGAACTTTTCCGACTGAGCCGACTCCTCACGCGCACTGTCCCCCTGCTGGCGTTCCTGACCGTATTTCCCCGCTATTCAGCGGCCCAGGGTCCTCAGGCGGTGGTTACGGACTCAGTCGCGGTTGCGGATTCCTCAGTTGCGAGTCCCGACAGTACCTCCGCCGCCGGAGTCGAGCCGCTGGATCCGCTGGTCCGGTTCCGCTCCCGCAGTACCCTGTCCCTGTTGTTCACCGATACGCTTTTGTCCCGCCCGATCCGGCCGCAGGCTTTCAGCCTGGCCTTCCCGTTCTATCTCGACGACGCGCTGCGGCTGGCCCCATCGATGGTCAGCGGGGACAGTCTGGGCAACGGCTATCCACGGCGGTTCTCGCCGCTGGGTGCAGGTTTCGCCGCCACGGGTGTGTTCCTGGACGGGATGCAGCTCGCCGATCCGCTCAGTGAGAGGGTGGACTGGCGGCTGGTACCTGTGGAGATAGTCGCCCAGGGGGCTGTTATTTCCGGAGGCGCTCACAGCGGAGTTGCCGGCTGGAGCGACGAGGTTCACCTGTTTACCCACTACCCGTCGGTTCCCTCGGCTGTCAGCCGGATGGGAATCAGCGGGGGAGCCTACGAGATCAACAAGGTCGGCGGCGGGGTCCGCCGCAGCGTGTTCGGCACCGGTGCGGTTCACGTGCAGATCAACAAGATCCAGCAGAGCACCGAGGATTTCGCGGTCAGGGTGGAGAATATCCAGTATTACACCCGTTTCCAGCAGCAGTTGTCACCGGGAGCGCTGCTGGCGGTGGACGGCCTGTTTTTTTCCGATGACTTCCGCCGC
>VRUH01000105.1 GCA_019456185.1 Candidatus Glassbacteria bacterium
CGTCCCGAGCTGGTGCCGCGCGTGCTCTGGCATTGCGCCACCTACCCGGAAAGAGGGATGGACGGACGGCGGTTCACGGTGGAGCGCGAGGGCGGCCGGGCAATCGCCACTGTCCTGCTGCCGGAAAACCCGGTCGTGACCTGGATCGACAGTTTCGAGGTCGGTGGACGCAGGATAATGCCCCGGGGCAAGTACGAAACGGTGGACGGCATGGGCGTGGGACGGTTCGAGATCACCGATTCCTCTCCGGGACAGGACCACCTGTACCTGACCGTGATCGAGGTCACCGATTCCCCGGCCGATCCCAATGCCTGGGACCCGCCGGTGGGCCGGGTCCGCGCCCGGATCGACCGCGGCGCGATCTATCTGGACCTGGATGGCCGCACCCTGGTGATGCGAACTACTGGCACGGGACTACTGCACTGAATATTTTTACAGTTAACAACGACACTTACTCAACGCGCATGGAGCTAAATCGAAAAGGATTCCTCGCGGCTTGCCGTGGGGTGGTACTTGGGCGGGGGCGGGCACCGAGCGAACACAAGGTTCGCCCCGGTGAGAACCAACCTTTGGCTGGAACACAGCCTGAGACTCCGGGTGATGGGGTTTTTCCGGGGGCCGCGCATGTTTGAGCCAGCAAAAGGGTAGCGTGAAGAAGAGTCGTATCCCAGTGGAGGCAGCAGGAGCGACAGGGCCGGGAGTGCGATTCGCTTTCAGCGTACCCGGCACGGAGGAGCGGAGTATTTTACCGGTTACACTCCTGAGCCAACAAAAGAGATAAAGTGGATGCGAGTTCGCGGCCCCCAATGGTTTTGCTGCTTTTGCCGAAACAAAAGCAGAAAGAAAGATTTGAAAAATACTTTAAGTTTCTTCAGCGGGTTGAACATGGGATTCAGGCAGATTTAAATCAGATACCTCGCGGCTATGCCGCGGGGTAGTTCATTAATCTCACGCACGCCAACCAAAAAGCGAGGAGTGTACAATGGCGCAGGATTTTGACAGGAGAGATTTTTTTAAGCATGGTGTAACCGCCGCCGCCGCGCTGGCCCTGGGCGCGGCGGCAGGCTCGAAAGCGAACGCCGCTCCACTCACGGCGCCGCCATCGATGATCCCGGCCCCCAGGCTGGATCATGTCAGGATTGGAATTATCGGCGTGGGCGGACGGGGCACCAGCCATGTCCGCAACGTGCTAAGGCTGGATGGCGCCACGCTGACAGCAGCCTGCGACCTGGTCCCCGGGAAGGTCGAGAATGTCCAGAAGTTGACGGTCGAGGCCGGGCAGCCCAAGCCGAAAGGTTACTCCGACGGTCCAGAAGCCTACAAGGCTCTGTGTCAGCAGGCCGATGTGGATGTGGTCTATATCGCTACCCCGTGGGAGCTGCACGTACCGATGGCCGTGGAGGCGATGAACAACGGCAAGCACGCCTATGTCGAGGTTCCCGCGGCGGTGACTGTGGATGAGTGCTGGCAGCTGGTGGAGGTCAGCGAAAAAACCGGCCTGCACTGCGTGATGATGGAGAACGCCTGCTACGGCGAGCCCGAGCTGACCGTGCTGAATATCTGCCGCCAGGGCCTGCTGGGCACCCTGGTCAACGCCGAATGCGGCTACCTCCACGACCTCCGCGGGCTCAAGTTCTCCGATAAAGGCGAGGGCCCGTGGCGCACTCCGCATACGGTCAAACGCAATGGCAACCTGTACCCCACCCACGGACTTGGCCCGGTGAGCGAATACTCCAATATCAACCGCGGCGACCAGTTCGATTACATGATCTCGATGAGCAGCCGCACCGGCGGACTCAACCAGTATGCGATCAACGAGTTCGGCGAGAGCGATCCGCGGGCGAAAATCCAGTACAAGTGCGGCGATGTCAACAGCAGCCTGATCCGCACCAAGAGCGGGATCACGATCCTGTTGGTCCACGACTGCAACCTGCCGCGCCCTTACAGCCGCAAGAATGTGATCCAGGGCACCAAGGGGATTTTCGAGGGTTACCCGGACCGGATCTATCTCGAGCACCGCAGCGAGCCGCACACCTGGCAGCCGCGCTGGGCACGTGACGGACCGTTCTCGGAGTACATGGCCGACTACCGGCACCCGCTGTGGAAACTGCTCGGCGAGGAGGCTATCGGCGGCGGCCACGGCGGGATGGATTTCCTGATGAACTACCGCTTTATCGAGTCGTTCCACAAGGGCCGCTACCCTGATTTCGATGTCTACGACGCAGCGGCCTGGAGCGTGGTCAGCCCGCTGAGCGAGGAGTCGGTGGCCGGCGGCGGCAAGCCGGTGGCGGTCCCGGATTTCACCCGCGGCAAGTGGAAAACCAACAAGCCGATCTTTATCGCGGATATGTAATCCTTTTCCGCAGTAAGTCAAAAGCCGGCGGCCGGATTAATCACGGCCGCCGGATTATCGCTTTCCAGGCATTCATTCCATCCCGGAGGGAGCCATGCGCAAGCCTGTCTGTTTTCTGCCAGTTCTCTGCCTGCTGCTGTCCGCCGCATTCGCCACGGCCCAGCAGACCACCACCCCGCAGGGAGTACGCCTGCTGGAGAACAAGAGTTTCGATGACAGCGAGCGCGCCAGGGCGGAAATCCTGGAACTCTACAAGGACCTGCGCGTGACCGACGTAAACGACGGGATGGACCTGGTGGGCCTGCAGGATATGGGCCTGATGGAGAACACTATCCGCAGTCTGTGGCGCGATGTGGAGGATTTCAGCCACCGCTTTGTCGGCTTCGCGGTCACGGTCCGTCACGTGCCCAGCGACGTGCGTTCGGGCCAGAACTCGTTTTCCGGCCTGGAGGGGTTTCTCCGCTTCAAGGACGAACAGTACTCCCGCGCTCCGGATGCCTGGACCAGAGCGGCCCGTGAGAACGACGTGGCGGTGATCGACGCCAACGGGGTGTTCGAGGTGGGCTTTATCGGCTCGAACAACAGCCTGGGCTACGCCGAAAAAGGAATCGCCGGAGTGGTGACCAACGGGTGGGCGCGCGACACCGATGAGATTGTCATGACCAAGGCGATCCCGGTTTACTGCCAGAACGCTCTCAGCGGGCGCGGCGTGCGTCCGGGCCGTCTGATTGCCGAGAGCTACAATTTCCCGGTCAATTGCGGAGGCGTGCTGGTCTATCCGGGTGACGTGATCGTGGGCGACGGCGACGGAGTGATCGTGGTGCCGCGCGAAGTGGCCCTGGAAGTGGGCCGGCTGGCCAGGGGGATCATGGTCGAAGACGAGGCCAGTCGCGGCGAGCGCTACCAGCGGTTGGGCATCCCGCTGGACGAGACGGTGAAACCGCGGAACTAAAAGTCCGCGGGGCGCAGGTATCGGTCCATTAAGAAAGGAATAGTCCATGGAAAGCAATTTACCGGCCCGCCGGGCTGTTTTCCGATAATTTCCTGTCGCCGCGATATGCACGCATGCTTAACCCGAGAGCCGGAGGAATCCAGGATGCTCAAGTCTGTCCGCGCACTGTTCGCCTTTTCGGCGGTTGCCTCCCTGTTGCTGACTGTCTCCGCAGCCCAGGCCCGCACATTTTATCTGGCTCCCGGCGGTGATGACGACGCCGAGGCGGTCCACGGGGCTGTGTTCAAGACCCTGCGCAGGGCTGTCAACCACTTGTGGGGCGGCGACACCCTGATTATCCGTAACGGGTTCTACCAGGGCGGCGTTCACGTGCGCCGTGGCTGCACGGCCGAGGCCCCGCTGGTGATCAAGGGCGAGAGCCGCTATGCGATCATCATCGGCAGCGGCAGTGACCGCGACGGCCTGACGCTCAACGACTGCAGCCACGTTATCCTCGACGGACTCAACGTGACCCGCGCAGCCCGCGGCGGAATCGTGATCAGCCACAGCAAATTTTTTACCGTGCGTAATTGTGTGGCATATAATAACGGTAAGTGGGGTATTTTCACCGACCACGCCTCCGACTGGATCATGGAGAACAACGAGTGTTTCGGCAGCCAGGTGGAGCACGGGATCTACCACTCCAACAGCGGCGATAATTTTGTCTTCCGAAACAATTATCTTCACCATAATTCAGGCTGCGGCCTGCACATGAACGGCGATCCGGAGTACGGCGGCGACGGAGTCGAGTCGTTCGGGATTATCGAGGGCAACCTCTGCCACGCCAACGGGGCCACCCTGGGCGGCGCGGGGATCAACATGACCCACGTTCAGGACGTGATCGTGCGCAACAACGTGCTGTGGAACAATCTGGCCGGCGGGATCACTTTCTACCAGGACGCCGGCTCTTTCGAGCAGGGTTCCAAGCGGGCGCTGATCATGCACAACACGGTTGTCTACGAAAAAAACAGGGGCCGTACGGGTGTGAATATCATGCCCACCAGCGAGAAAGTGCTGATCGCCAACAACATCTTCGTCTCCGGCGGCGGCCGCGGCGCTATCGAGGTCAACAGCGAGCACCTGAGCTCGATTATCAGCGACAACAACGTCATCTGGGGAGTCGACCGCAGTGAGATTATCGAGCGCACCGGCGAGCGACGGATCGGTTTCGACGCCTGGCGCCGGCTTTCCGGCAACGACGCCCATACGCTGATCTCCGAGCCGATATTCGCCAATCCCGCCTACGGAGACCTGCGGTTGCTCAAGGGCTCGCCCGCAATCGGCGCGGCGATGAGCCTGGACGAGATCAAAAGCAAGCTGCGGAAAATCGGCGGGTTCGACTGGGTGCTTAACAAACTGGCCGAACTGCCCGACGTGGATAAAGACGGTAAAAAACGTCCCGCCGGCAAGGGACGCGACGCCGGGGCTTACGAGTACTACTGATGGCAAGGAGCGATGCGGTGAACGCGATGGGTCTGTGCAGCATGTCGTTTCCCAACGACAGCGTGGAAACTGTCGTGGAAATCTGCGCCCGTAACGGAGTCGAAGCGGTGGAGTGGTCCGGCCGCGACTAC
>VRUH01000106.1 GCA_019456185.1 Candidatus Glassbacteria bacterium
CCCTGGAGACATTGCGGTCGCGGGCGCGTGTAGTGCCGGCCGGGTTGCTGCCGGTCACCCGGTTGCGGGTGAACGGCTCATCGCTGCCGCGCGTCAGGTTATTGTCACCGGCCGTGGCCACCACCCGGTCACGGCTGTCGGAGCCGGTGCGCGTCCGGGTCGAGGGGGTTACCAGTACGCGGTTATCGACCGACCGCGACTCGTAGCCGCGGTAGCTCCTGGTGCCGGGCCTTGAGTCGGTCGCACGGGGTCGCGAGCGGTCGCGGTTATAGGCGTCGCGCCAGATCCGGTCGCTCTTGGCGTCCAGCCTGGCCAGGCGCCTGCCGGAATTGTCCCTGTCGTTCACGTAACGGCGGTCGTAGAGCCGGGTGTAGGTGCGGTAATCGTCGTAATAGACCGCCGTGTTGTAACCGCGGTAATAATAGTACGGCGAGTACCAGCGATACCCGACCCAGAAGTCCATGTGCCAGTGGTCCCAGTACGGGTAATAGCCCACGTAGTAGGGATCGTACCAGTCGGGAATGTAGTTGAGGTTATAGTCGTACCAGATGTCGTAGGAGTAAGGCCACGGGTCGTAGCGGTTCGGAATCCCGTCACCGTCAGAGTCCCACCACGGACTGACGTAATGCGGGTAGTGGACCGTCCGGTAATGGTGGCCCGGGGCGAAGATCACGGTCACGTCGCTCTCGGTGTAGAACCGCGAATCCTGCGGGTCGGTGAAATACGCCTCTTCCTGGCCGCTTTCGGGATCGAAAAACGCGATCATTTTGAGGTCCAGGAAGCCGTATTCTTTTTCCCGGCCCCGGTACTCGGAACTGTAATAGCCGACCACGCGGATACTGCCGTTGTCTTCCAACGCGTTTACCCGCTGGCGCACGTTTTCGAGCAGCTCACGGTTGCCGCCGCCGGCGGACTCGTGGACCTCGATCTTAAACACCTTCTCGCCGTCGTTTACCTCGAGCACGAAATCCAGGTCCTCGTCGTTATCGTAGTCGCCCATGATCGGGGTGCCGATAAACTCGTCGACTTCGAATTCCTCCGCCGGGACCGAGGAAGCCTGGGCGCGCACCACGGTGCTGGAGTGCGCATGGGCCGTGCAGCCTGTAAAGAGGGCGAATGCGCCCAGAACTGCCGCCAGGCTGATGCCCCTGAAGAACTTGAATCCGCCGCTGGTCATCGTTACCTCCCGCTGGAGGTGAGTGGGGACAGAAAACCGAATTGGGGGGAGTTTAAATTCCGTTTCCTGCCAGTTATGACGAATATTCTCAATAAATATTCAATCCTCGTTTGATCTTACCGAAATCCCGGTCCGCTCCAGTTTACAGCTGGCTGTCGGGTTCGCCCTGCTGGAAATCCTTGAGCACGTCGCGCAGGCGGGCCGCGTCCTCGAACCGCTCGTCCTGCACAGCCTCGTCCAGCCGGACCTGTAGTTTTTCCGCTGCGCTCAACGGCTTGTGCTCGTGAATCGATTCCTGCATTTCGGCCAGGGCTTTCAGCGAGCGTTCGCGCTCGGAACGGAACTCCTCCACATCCAACTCCTCCAGCGACTCGATCCGCTCGATAGCCTGGTTGACAACCTGCAGCGCTGAGTCGAAATCCTGCCCCTCCTCCATCACCAGCAGCGCTCCGGCCGTGGCGTTGATCCTGATTATATACGGCCACCAGCGCTCGAGCTTGTTCCGGTCGGATTCACGGTGGGCGTGCGCGTTGACGAAGCGGAAAAGTTCCATGTTGCGCTTGGTGTCGCGAACCACCCGGGTGTAGTCCTGCAACTGGAGCAGAAAAACGTAGCGGTTGTAAATCCGCAGGCTCTCGTCGAACAGTTCCACGCAGCTTTCCTCGTCCAGCTCGAACCCCGGCTGATTCCCGTGGGTTTGTTCGTAGCGCTGGAGCGCCTGGCGGTAATAATCCAGGGCGAAATCGTAGCCGTACGGCTGACGGCCGTCGGGGCGGCCGTCGAGTTCCATTTGCAGCACACCTTGGAACGCGGCGTTATCCACCCTGATCTGGACCTTTTCCCGGCCGTTGTCTCCCATGATTTTACGGTAGCTCTTGGCCGGGTCGTAGTCCCAGTTGTCCAGAATATGGCTGATGTCGTGGCTCAAGTGTCTCATCACCTGTTTAGTACACCTCTACCCCACGACAGGTTGCATTATTCCGCCCGCGCGGAGGCACTGTTCAATGTAACCAGCCCTCCCGGCAATCGCAAGTTACTGCCTGGCAAGGACTCCGATTGACAAAGCGCAAGGCGCCGGTTAGCTTGGTGCTATTCATCTGTTTCGGCCTTTTAACCAGCCGGCTTGAACCACGGAGAAGGAGTCCAGGTGAAACGTTCCATCCATGCAATACCCTTAATCTCACCGGGACTCTTACTGACTGCCGGCAACCTCCTCGCAGAGGAAACCGCGGCGACCGGCGGGGCCAATATCCACTGGGTCGACATCGCCCTGATCGTGGCGTTCATGGTCTTCATCCTCTGGTTCGGCTCGTGGTTCTACAGGTGGGTCGGCGAGGCCGAGGATTTCACCCTGGCCGGCCGGAACCTGCCGCCGTTCATCCTGGCCGCCACGATGGCCGCGACAAATATCAACCTCTACGGCATAGTCAGCCAGACAGGCACGGCCTACCGCCATGGCATCTCGATTATCTGGCAGGGCTGGACCGGGGCGATGGCGCTGGCCTTGGCCGGGTTGTTCATCCTCCCGGTTTTCCGTCGCCTGAAGATAGCCACCGTGCCGGAATTTCTCGAACGCCGGTTCGGCCGCGGCACCAGGGGGCTGGTCGGCTTTTTCGGCGTGTTCCGCCTGGCGTTCTGGCTGGGAGTCGTGCTCAACACGGCGGTTCGGGCAAGCGAGATGATCAGCGGTCCCGCCATCACCGCCAGTCTCAACGCCGTCGGCCATTCGCTGGGTATCCCCGCTAGCTGGGTGGTCGGCGGCAGCTACGTTTTCTGGGTGGCGATCTTCTCCGTGCTGGTGATTGTCTATACCTTCCTGGGCGGCATGTGGTCGGTGGCGATTCTGGACGCGCTGTGCTTTGTATTCATCATGGTCGGAGCATTGATAATTTTACCGCTGACGATGAAAGCGGTGGGCTGGTTCCCCGGCATGCTGGCAAGTCTTAACGAGATCAGCCCCCAGCACCTGGAGTTGATGCCCGCCTCGGGACCCTACAGCTGGAGTTTCGTGCTGGCGATGATGTTCCTGGGAATTCAGTGGGCCAGCACCGATCCCGGACTGGTGCAGAAATCGTTCAGCAGCAGGGACACCACCAGCCTGGCCAAGGGCCTTGTGCTGGCCGGCGTGGTCACCATTCCCTATGCCCTGTTCACGTTCGTTCCGGCGCTTGCCAGCAGGGTGCTGTACCCGGAACTGGCCCACCAGGATTACGCGTTTCCCGCGCTGATGGTGGGCCTGCTGCCGATGGGACTGATGGGCATGGTCTGCATAGGCCTGCTGGCCTCGCAGTTCTCCACTATCGACGCCAACCTGACCAGCGCGGCCACCATCTTCACCAACGATATTTACCGCAACCTGTTCAACCGCGAGGCCTCCAGCCGTCAGGTCCTCTTTGTCGTCCGGGCGGTGACCCTGGTGATCGGCGTGCTGATGATCCTGTTCAGCTTCCTGATCCCGTTTTTCGAGAACGCGGTCGAGGCCTACCTGACCGTGGTCAGTTTTGTCGATATGCCCCTGTTCGTAATCGCGGTGGTGATGGGCCTGCTGTGGAAGAGGGCTAACAGCCGGGGGGCGGCCGCCGGTTATCTGGGCGGAATCCTGCTGGGCGCCGCGGTGATATTCCCGTTCAAGTACGCCGCCGCATTCGGCCTGGACCCCCAGAGCTGGCCCGCCCGGAACTACATCCTGGCGGGAACCGCGGCCAGCGCCCTGGGCGCGCTGGTGGTGTGTGTTGCGGTCAGTCTGCTCAGCGGAGCGCCGGACCGCGAAAAGGTGCGGCTTGTCTGGGCCACCCGCTCCGGCAGCGATGAGGAAACCGCCGCCGGACTTACCTACAGTCTCTGGCCCGAAAGCGGATGGGGCCGGTTCTGGCTGTGGCTGATGTTCGCCGGGCTGGGAGTGTTCCTGGCGGGCGTGCTGATGGGCCAGTCGGCAATCTCCGCGGCCGGCTGGATCGCCGTGGCCGGGATGGTTGTATTTTTCCTGGGAGCCTGGAGCCGCCTTTCCTGCAGGTGAGGGCAGGTGAAGTTTGACCGTCGCGCTGATTGGGTGTATTTTTAGCGGCCCTTGAGAGTATTCTCCCTGCGTAAAAGAAACGTTTAATCCGGTCAGCGTCGGTGTAAACCAGCCGGGACGGAACGGTAAAAGTTGTCGGATAGAATAGAGCAGTCTGTCGAGTTGTTTCGCCAGGGCTACAACTGCGCCCAGGCAATCCTGCTGGTATACGGCGGCCGCTACGGCCTGGACCGTGAAACCGCGCTGAGGCTGGCCCTGGGGCTGGAGGGCGGACTGGGACGCACCGGCGAGGTCTGCGGAGCGGTCAACGGCGCCTGTTTGGTGCTCGGACTCGAGGCCGGCGGGCAGGAAGACGCCTCCGGCGCCGAGGGCCGGAAACTGGCCCGCAAGCGGGTGCGCGAGTTCAGCCGGAAGTTCCGCGAGCGCCACGGCGCCGTGGCCTGCCGTCAGCTGCTGGGCACCGACCTGGGCACGCACGCGGGCATGATGGCCGCCAGGGGCAAGCGGGTGTTCAGCCGCCGCTGCCCGGAGTTTGTCGCCGCCGCCGCCCAGATCCTGGAGGAAATGCTAGATCGGAAGAGCA